>NZ_JBYOJU010000039.1:0-96927 GCF_057798855.1 Cupriavidus sp. 96C5-1
TGAGTGCTTGCCTCGCCTCGCTCAGCCAACCGGGCGCAATCCTGTCCGGTGGCAATCAGACTCCCGAACCAGGCGGTCCGTCCGCAACGGATGGCGTTTCGCCGTCCCGGCTGCGGCGGGTTCTGCACTGGCTGCCTGCCAATGCCGGCATCGCCGGCCGCCGGCGGATAAACCCGCTGCCGGCAAGCCTGAACATGGCCGCTCGGCCGGATGATGCACGGGTTGCCGGGCAGCACCGCACCGCCGCCCGGCGCCTCCCGGATCGCAGTACCCTTCACGCGCTTCGCCACCTGCCACCGAGATCCAGGAGCACGCGCACGTTCATGCTGCCAGTCCAAACCTACTGATCCTGAGGTCTCTTCATGCGCGTCGAACGGGTTCCATTTCGCCATATCGGTGCGGCGGCTGCCGTCTTCCTTTCCGCGTGCGGACAGAAACCAGCGGCGCCGCCGCCGCAAGCGTTCGAAGTCGGCATCGTCACCGTCAAGCCGGCCACCGTGCCCGTCACCACCGAGTTGCCGGGCCGCACGAGTGCCTTCCTGGTGGCACAGGTGCGGGCGCGGGTCGACGGCATCGTGTTGCGCCGCGAGTTCACCGAGGGTGACGAAGTCAAGGCGGGCGAGCGCCTCTACAAGATCGACCCGGCGCCCTACGTTGCCACGCTGAACAGCGCCAAGGCAGCCCTGGCGAAGGCGCAGGCCAACGTGGCTACGCAAGACGCGCTGGTCCAGCGCTACAAGGTACTGGTCGCGGCAAATGCCGTAAGCAGGCAGGACTACGACAACGCCGTTGCCGCGCTGGGCCAGGCGGTCGCGGACGTGGCCGCCGGCAAGGCCAGCGTGGAAACGGCGCAGATCAACCTGGGCTACACCGATGTCACCTCGCCGATCACCGGCCGCAGCGGCTTGTCGCAAGTCACGCCGGGCGCCTACGTGCAAGCCAGCCAGGCAACGCTGCTGACCACCGTGCAGCAACTGGACCCGGTCTATGTCAACCTGACGCAATCGAGCGTCGACGGCCTGCGGCTACGGCGCCAGATCCAGGAGGGACGCCTGCAGACCAGCGGCATCCATGCCGCGAAGGTCACCCTGTTTCTCGAGGATGGACGGACCTACCCGCAGACCGGGCAGCTCCAGTTCACCGACGTCAGCGTCGACCAGAGCACTGGTTCGGTGACCGTGCGCGCCATCTTCCCGAACAAGGACCGCGTACTGCTGCCCGGCATGTTCGTGCGCGCGCGCATTGACGAAGGCGTCAACGACAAGGCCATCGTCGTGCCCCAGATCGGCGTCACGCATGATCAGAAGGGACAGGCGGTGGTACTCGTCGTCGGCCCGGACAACAAGGTCGCGCAACGCCAGATCGTCACCGCGGGCACCTACCGCGACAGCTGGGTGGTGGACAGCGGCCTGAACCCCGGCGACCGCGTGATCGTGAACGGCGTGGAAAAGGCGAAACCCGGCATGACGGTCAAGGCGGTCGAAGCCACGCTGCCGGCACCGCCGGCCTCCGGCGCGCAGGCGCCGGCCATGCCCGCCGCGAGCGCGGCACCTGGCGCGGCCAGCGCGCCTGTTGCCCCGGCTCCTTCGTCTGCTCCGGCAGCGCAATAAAAGGGAGCCTGTTTCATGGCAAAGTTCTTTATCGACCGGCCGATCTTCGCGTGGGTGATCGCCATCATCCTGATGCTGGCCGGGCTCGCGTCGATCTTCACGCTGCCGATCGCGCAGTACCCGACCATCGCCCCGCCCGCCGTGCAGGTCAGCGCAACCTATCCCGGCGCGTCCGCGAAAACCGTCGAGGACACCGTCACGCAGGTCATCGAGCAGCAGATGAGCGGCCTCGATCACCTGCTGTACCTGTCGTCCACCAGCGACGACGCCGGCACGGCGACCATCACGCTGACCTTCGCGGCCGGCACCAATCCGGACATCGCGCAGGTGCAGGTGCAGAACAAGCTGCAGCTCGCCACGCCGCTGCTGCCGCAGGCCGTGCAGCAACTCGGCACCAAGGTGACCAAGTCCAGCAGCAGCTTCCTGCTGATCCTGGCCTTCGTGTCCAAGGACGGCAGCATGAGCCGGTACGACCTGGCGAACTACGTGGCGTCGAAGGTGCTGGACCCGATCAGCCGGATCGACGGGGTCGGCACCGTGACGCTGTTCGGCTCGCAGTACGCCATGCGGATCTGGCTCGACGCCCCCAAGCTGAACAACTACAGCCTGACCCCGATCGACGTGAAGAACGCCGTCGTTGCACAGAACGTGCAGGTGGCCGGCGGCAGCCTGGGGGGCACGCCCTCGGTGCCGGGGCAGATGCTGCAGGCGACCATCACGGAAGCCACGCTGCTGCAAACGCCCGAGCAGTTCGGCGACATCCTGCTGAAAGTCAATACGGACGGCTCGCAGGTGCGCCTGAAGGATGTCGCGCGTATCGAACTCGGGGGCGAGAACTACAACTTCGACACCAAGTACAACGGACAGCCGACCGCAGCCTTCGGCATCCAGCTGGCCACCGGCGCGAACGCGCTGGACACGGCCAAGGCGGTACGCACCAAGATCGCCGAGCTATCGAGGTATTTCCCGAATGCGCTGGTAGTGGAGTACCCGTACGACACGACGCCGTTCGTGAAGCTATCGATCGAGGAAGTGGTCAAGACCCTGTTCGAAGGGATCCTGCTGGTGTTCCTGGTCATGTACCTGTTCCTGCAGAACCTGCGCGCCACGCTGATTCCGACCATCGCCGTGCCGGTGGTGCTGCTCGGCACCTTCGCGGTGATGTCGGTGGTCGGTTTCTCCATCAACACGCTGTCGATGTTCGGGCTCGTGCTTGCCATCGGCCTGCTGGTGGACGATGCCATCGTGGTGGTGGAGAACGTCGAACGGGTCATGGCCGAGGAGGGGCTGTCGCCGCGCGACGCGACCCGCAAGGCGATGGGGCAGATTACCGGCGCCCTGGTCGGGGTGGCGCTGGTGCTGTCCGCGGTGTTTGTGCCGGTGGCGTTCTCGGGCGGCTCGGTCGGCGCGATCTACCGGCAGTTCTCGCTGACCATCGTCGCCGCGATGGTGTTGTCCGTGCTGGTGGCCCTGATCCTGACACCGGCGCTGTGCGCGACCATGCTCGAGCCGATCCCGAAAGGCCATCACGATGAAAAGACCGGCTTCTTCGGCTGGTTCAACCGCATCTTCGCGAAAAGCCAGAAGAAATACCATGGCGGCGTGGTGCACGTGATCCGCCGCTCGGAGCGCTGGCTGATCATCTACCTGGTGGTGATCCTGGCCGTGGGCCTGCTGTTCGTGCGGCTGCCGAAGGCTTTCCTGCCCGAGGAAGACCAGGGCACGCTGTTCGTGCTGGTGCAGGCGCCTGTGGGCTCCACCCAGGAACGTACCGCAAAGGTACTGGCGGACGTGCAGAACTACCTGCTCAGCGAAGAAAAGGACGTGGTCGAGGCGGTACTGACGGTCAACGGCTTCAGCTTCGCCGGCCGCGGCCAGAATTCGGGCCTGGCGTTCGTTCGCCTGAAGGATTTCTCCGTGCGGCAGGCAGCCAACCTGAAGGCCCCTGCCCTGGTGGGCCGGATATTCCGGCACTTCTCCGGGTACAAGGACGCCAATGTGTTCCCCGTGAATCCGCCATCGATCCCGGAACTCGGCACCGCCTCCGGCTTTGACTTCGAACTGCAGGACCGCTCCGGCCTTGGCCACGAGAAGCTGATGGCGGCGCGCAATATGCTGCTCGGCATGGCGGCGAAAGACCCGATGCTCGCGCAGGTGCGCCCGAATGGCCTGAATGACACGCCGCAGTTCAAGGTCGGCATCGACCGCGAAAAAGCCAACGCGCTGGGCGTCAGCCCATCCGATATCGACCAGACCTTCTCCACCGCCTGGGCCTCGCTGTACATCAACAATTTCCTGGATACGGACAACCGGATCAAGAAGGTCTACCTGCAAAGCGAGCCGAAGTACCGCATGAACCCGGAGGACCTGTACACCTGGTATGTGCGCAATTCGGCCGGGACCATGGTGCCGTTCTCCGCGTTCGGGACGGGGGCATGGATCTACGGCTCACCCAAGCTCGAGCGCTACAACGGGATTCCCGCGGCCGAAATCCAGGGTGCGGCGGCCCCGGGCAAGTCGACCGGCCAGGCCATGGCGGCCGTCGAGGCCATCGCGGCGAAACTGCCGGACGGCATCGGCTACGAATGGACAGGCCTGTCGTATCAGGAGCGGCAGTCCGGCTCGCAGGCGCCGATCCTCTACGGGATCTCGATACTGGTGGTGTTCCTGTGTCTCGCCGCGCTGTATGAGAGCTGGTCGATCCCCTTCTCCGTGATCATGGTGGTGCCGCTCGGCGTGCTCGGCGCGCTGCTCGCCGCCACCTTGCGCGGGCTGGAAAACGACGTGTTTTTCCAGGTCGGCCTGCTGACCACGGTGGGGCTGTCGGCCAAGAACGCGATCCTGATCGTGGAGTTTGCCCGCGACCTGCGCGACCAGGGCAGGACCACCGTCGAAGCGGCAATAGAAGCCGCCCGCCAGCGCCTGCGCCCGATCCTGATGACTTCGCTCGCCTTTATCCTCGGCGTGCTGCCGCTTGCCATCAGCAACGGCGCAGGCTCCGGGTCCCAGCATGCGATCGGCACCGGCGTGATCGGCGGGATGCTGACCGCGACCTTCCTGGCAATCTTCATGATCCCGATGTTCTTTGTCGTGATCAGCAAGTTCAGCAAGAAGAAGGGCGCGCCGCCCCCGCCCTCGTCCGGCGATGACGCTGGCGGCGCCGGCACGCTCAGGCAAGGACATTGAGATGCCCGGATACGCAATCATGGCGACCATCGCCGCCGCGCTGCTGGCGGCAGGCTGCACGCTCCAGCCACGATATGAGCGCCCGCCGGCACCCGTGGCCCAGACCTTCCCGACCGGTGGAGCCTACGACAAGGAGCCGGACAATGCCTCACCCGCCGGCGCCGGCGCGCCGGCCACCGAAATCGGCTGGCGGGATTTCTTCGCCGATCCGCGCCTTCAGCGCATCCTGGAGCTGGCGCTCAAGAACAACCGGGACCTGCGCGTATCGATCCTGAACGTGGAGGCCGCGCGTGCGCAGTACCAGATCACGCGCGCGGGACTGTTCCCTGCCCTGAACGCGGTGGCCTCGGGAACCCGGTCGCGCACCCCCAGGGATCTGACCCTCTCCGGCAATCCGATCTCGTCCGAGTATTCGGTCGGCGTCAACGCGTCGTGGGAAATCGACCTCTTCGGCCGCATCCGCAGCCTGAAAGACCAGGCGCTGGCGCAATACCTTGCGCTGGCCCAAACCCGCAAGGCAGCGGAAATCGCGCTGCTGTCGACGGTAGCGGACCAGTATCTCACCATGATTGCCTTCGACGATGCGCTCGCCGTCACGCGCAACACGCTGTTGACGGCCCAGGAATCGCTACGGATCACCAGCCTCAAGTTCGACACCGGCGCCGGGTCGGAACTCGACCTGCGGCAAGCGGAAGGCGTCGTCGAGCAAGCGCAGGCCAACCTGGAATCGCAACGCCGGCTGCGAGCCCAGGCCGAGAACGCGCTGGTGCTGCTGGTGGGCGAGCCCCTGCCGGAGGACCTGCCGCCGGGCCTGCCCCTCGGCAACCAGGACCTGCTCGCCGATATCCCGGCGGGCCTGCCGTCCGACCTGCTGACACGGCGTCCGGATATTGCGGCAGCGGAGCAATCGCTGCTTGCCGCCAATGCGAACATCGGCGCGGCCCGTGCGGCGTTTTTCCCGCGCGTGTCCCTGACCGGCAGCGCCGGAACACTGGCGCCATCGCTGGGCGGCCTGTTCAAGCCAGGCTCCGCGGCCTGGTCGTTCGCCCCGCAGATCACCCTGCCGATCTTCTCGGGGGGCCAGAACGTCGCCAGCCTGGAACTGGCGCAGGTACGGAAGCGCATCGAGATCGCCAATTACGAGAAGGCTATCCAGACCGCCTTTCGCGAAGTGGCGGACGGCCTTGCGGCACGCGGCACCTTCGACAAGCAGATCCAGGCACTGGAGCGCTTCACCAACTCGCAGAACCGCCGGCTGACGCTGTCGGACCTGCGCTACCGCAATGGCGTGGACAGCTACCTGAGCGTCCTGACTGCCCAGACCGACCTGTATAACGCACAGCAATTGCTGATCACGGCGCGCCTGCAGCGCCTGACGAACCTGGTCGACCTGTACCAGTTCCTGGGCGGCGGATGGGTCGAGCGGGCGGGCGACCAGCCACGCGCGGCAACCGCGCCGGTGGGCTACAGCTCCGCTGCGCCGGCCCCGGCAACCCGAGCCGGCGCGCCGGAACCACTCCCGTCCCCCTAAGCGTCTTCAGGCAACGCACTTCCCTCGCTGGCGGCGAACGGCCATACTGCCTGGGTTCTTACAACCTGGCAGGATCGGAAGCGTCGATGGAAATCTCCATACGGGAATTCGTGGAAGCAGATCGCGAGGCGCTTCGCGCGCTGTTCGTTGCGTCGCGCGATGCGGCCTTTGCCTGGTGCCCGCCCGGGGCCCACAAGCGGGAAGACTTCGACGCGTGCACGGAGGGCGAACGCATCCTGGTAGCGGTCGCGGCAGGCCATCCCGTCGGCTTCGCATCCGTCTGGGAACCCGACAGTTTTCTGCACAACCTGTTCGTGTATCCGCAATACCAGCGGCAGGGCGTGGCCAGTGCGCTGCTGGCCAGTTGCGAGGCGTACTTTTCCTGCCCGCCCACGCTCAAATGCGTCAAGGCCAATGACAATGCCCGGCGGTTCTACCTGTCCCGGGGATGGCGCGTGCAAAGCGAGGCGGAAGGCCCGGATGGCCCCTATCTCCTGATGGTGCGGCTTCCGGCTACGGAAGAGAACACAAGTAGCATGGCAAGGCCGGACGGCTGACAACGCCGGATCTGCACAGGCAAGCTCCCCCTCGCCCGCCACCCCCGCCCCCGCCGCGCCTAACCCAGCCGCCGGCAGCTATACGCCTCGGTACGGTACGGAAAGGCCACGCTGTCCTTGCCGGCCAGCGCCGGGTATCCGTCGATCACCGCCTGCAGCCGGGCACGCACCGCGTCCTGCTGCGCCGCCGGCAGCGAGGCGATGAAACTGACCGACATCACGCGGTCCACGATCACCTGCTGCGCGGGACCGACGTGCTGGTAGGGAAAGCTGGACAGCGCCAGTTCGCCGAACCCCTGGGCCGGGAACACCGTCTTCCAGTCGCCCTTGTAGAAGCGCGGCGCATCGCCCTCGAACGGGGTCATGATGGCGGTGAGCTGCGCCACCCAGTCGACCGATTCGTCGCGCACGTTCCAGATCAGGCCAAGCTTGCCGCCGGGCCGCAGCACGCGGCCGATTTCGGCCATGGCCGCGGCGTTGGCAAACCAGTGGAAGGCTTGCGCGCACACCACCGCGTCGACACTGGCGTCGGGCAGCGGGATGGCCTCGGCCGTGCCTTCCAGCGCCTGCACCCCGGGCAGCGCGGCGCCGAGCTGGGCGCGCATTGCCGCCACAGGCTCGACCGCGGTCACGGTGGCGCCCGTGGCCACCAGCAGGCGGCTGAACTTGCCGGTGCCGGCACCCAGGTCCATCACGGTCTTGCCTGCCTGCAGGCCCAGTTCCGTGCCCAGCCAGGCGGCCAGCTCAGCCGGATAGTCGGGACGGCCGCGGGCGTACGTGTCGGCCTGGCTGGAGAAGCCCTGCGCGGCGGCGTGGTGGATGTCGGTCATGGGTGCGCGATCTCCGCGTGTGTTGGGTGGGGAACCGAAGGCGCCGGGCGGCGCGCAGTCAGGACCCTGGGCGTCTTGCCGTCGCGGCGGCGGCAACCCGACAAGCTACGCTTTCCGCGCCCGGTTCGCAAGCAAGGGCGACCACAGCGACGACAGCGATCGTCAGAAGGAAGGCACGGGGTTCTCGCCCTGGCTCAGCACATACTTGCCGTCCGCGAAGCGGTAGTGCACCGAAGCGTCCAGGGAGCGCCGCCTGGGCGCCTTGCCGGCGCGCAGCTTGACCTCCTCGCCCTGGAACGTCAGCGTGAGATCGCCTGGCGCATCGACGCCGGCCGCGAAGGCCGGCTTGCCGTCCACCGAGAAGCAGGTCTGCTCGCCGTCGTCCTGGCTGTCCGCGCCACTGGCGCCGGGAGCCGGCGGCTTGCCGGCGAGCGCGTCGCCGCAGGGTTCGAGCGCGCCGCTGTTTTCGGCGCTCATCGGCACCGTGTCGAGCAGCGTCGTGATCTGCCCGGGCGCAAGGCGATAGACCGAGGCCCAGCTTCCGCAATAGCCCTGCCAGCAGCTGCCCCAGGTCAGGGTCATGGCGAAATCGGTGGCCGATACCTTGTCCACCCTGGAACGCCCGAGCAGGCCTTGCGCGCCCAGGCAGTCATAGCCGTCGATACGGCGGCTCAGCCGCCAGTGCCCGCCATCGCGCGTAAAAAAGTACACGCCCAGCCAGGCGCCGGAGGCGCGCCCGCCGAGGGGCGTGCCGTCCTCATCCAGTTCCACGCCCTCGGTCAGCATCACGGCGTGGGTCTCGTCCAGCCGGACCACCTGGATCGGTTTCACATCGAGTGAGCTTTCCTGCAGCGACACGGCCCCCTTGCCCTTGAAGTCCTGGTCCGGCAACCGGGCAACCGCCACGCGGCCCTCGGCATCGTCGCGCCAGCCGGGAAAGGCGATCTGCATCAGCGCCTCGCGCTTGAGGCTGGTGGCCTGCGCAACCGCTGCGGATGCCGGCGCGGCAGCGGCATCGCCGGCCGCCGCCGCGGCGGGCGTATCGTGCCGCGAGCAGGCCGGCAGGCCAAGGCAAAGCGCCAGGGCCGGGGCCAGCATCAGCCGGGCAAGGTGGCGGGAATCCGGGAAGACAAGATGGCAGGTGCGAGAATGCATGGACGACGGCGAGCGCGAGGCCGCTAGCGAGCGGCCGGTGACAGGCGAAAGAACGGACGAGGCACGACGTGCCGCGGACAGCACTATCCGCGAGCCGGTCCGCGCCGTCAAGCCGGCCCGCTCGCGGCAGCGCCCGCTGTCACACGGCCTTCGTCGCGCGCGCCGCGGCCATGGCCGCCTCCAGTGCCGGCAGGTTACCCTCGCCGAAGCCATGCGAGCCGTCGCGCTGGACGATTTCGAAGAAGAACTCGCCGGCCTCGCGCCGGGCGAAGGCTTGCAGGAAGCGCTCGCGCGTACCGTCATCGCGCAGCGCGCCGTCCACCAGGATGCCGTAGCGCCGCAAGGCCGCCAGATCCAGCCCGTGGCCGGGCACGCGCGCATCCACGGTCTCGTAATAGGCCGGCGGCGGCTCGACGAAACGCACGCCATTGCGCTCCAGCGCGGCCGCGCTGGCCACCAGGTCATCGGTCGCCAGCGCGATATGCTGGATGCCCTCGCCGTGATGGCCCGACAGGTAGTGCTCCATCTGATCGTGGCGCGCCGTGCCCTTCTCGTAGATCGGGATGCGGATCAGGCCGCAAGGCGAAAGCAGCACGCGCGAATCGCTGGCGATGCGCCAGCCCGCGTTGATCTCGTGGATCTCGCGAAAGCCAAGCACCTTGCGATAGAAGTCGAGCCACTCGTCCAGGTGCCCCGGCTCGACCGCCTGCGTCAGGTGATCCACCCGGGTCAGGCCGGCGCCGGTGGTGGACGCGGCCGCATCCGGAGCGGTTTGCGCCAGCGACCGGAAGTCGACGTCGTAGATGGAGATGTCGCCTACGTCGCCGGGCCGGCCTTCCTTGCCGCGCCAGCGGTCGATAAAGTAGATGATGGAGCGGCCGATGCCCTGGATGGCGGGAATATTCAACTCCATGGGGCCCACCGTACCGCCCTCGAAGGGCCATGCGCCGGCGTCGACGGCGCGTGCGAACGCGTTCGCCGCATCCTGCACGCGGATGCCGACCGCGCAAATCGACAGGCCGTACTCGGAGGCATAGCGGGTGGCGAAGGAATCCGGCTCGGCATCGACGATGAAATTCATCTCGCCTTGCCGGAACAGCTTCACGTTCTTGTGCCGGTGCTGGGCGATGGCGCGGAAGCCGAACCGCTCGAAGGTGCGCCCGAGCACCACGGGGTCGGGCGAGGCAAACTCGACGAACTCATAACCCATGATGCCCAGCGGATTTTCCCAAGGCAGGAAATCGTCGGCACGCGGGGAAAAAATGTCTCCCGATAGGCTCATCTCTGCTCCTTTTGTCTGGCCGTGGCGGCTGCGGGTGTGCCACATCATAGCAAGCGCTCCGGCTTCGCCCCAGCCCGGCCGCGGGCCCCGGGGAGGGCGGCCACGGCGCGAGCCGAAGCGTATCGGGCGCGCTCTCCACCAACAATGGCGCCGGCGCAAGAGTGCCACGTTATTCGCGCGCATGAGAACGATGAACGCACGAATTCAGTGTAAACCCCAGGTTAAAGCGCTGTATCCGGTGCAGCGCGTCTACCACCGGGGCAAACCCGTATTTCGATCCATAAGCGCGCACATGCGTTCGAGTATCGCGCATTATGCTCAATGCATCTCTTGGAACAGGTCAATCGAACCCCTAAGCTTCGGCTAACCACATCGGCCCCTCTCGCTGGCCCGATGGCAACACGGAACGCTACCGGTACACCATGATCAACGGCAAGACTACCCTCATCGCCCATATCGGCTACCCGACCGAGTCCTTCAAGGCCCCGATGATCTACAACCCGTGGTTCGAGCAGCGCGGCATCAATGCCGTGGTGGTTCCCATGGGCCTGAAAGCCGAGGACTACGCCGGCTGCTTCCGCTCCCTGTTCCGCCTCACCAATATCCGCGGCGCACTGATCACGATGCCGCACAAGGTGAGCACCATGGAACTGGTGGACGAAGTCACCCCGACCGCGCGCATTGCCGGGGCCTGCAACGCCGTGCTGCTGCGCGACGACGGCACCCTGCTGGGCGACCAGTTCGACGGCGCGGGTTTCGTGCGCGGCATCCAGCGCAAGGGCTGCCAGCTCGGCGGCGCCAGCGTGCTGGTCTCGGGCTGCGGCGGCGTTGGCTCCGCCATCGCCGCGTCGCTGGCGGCTGCCGGCGTGGCGCGGCTGGGGCTGTTCGATGCGCGCGATGCCTCGGCCCAGGCGCTGGCCGCGCGCCTGCAGGCGCATTACCCGCAGCTGCAGGTGACCACCGGCTCCAGCGACCCTGCCGGCTATGCGGTCGTCGTCAACGCCACGCCGCTGGGCATGAACGAAAACGACCCCCTGCCCTTCGACGTGGCACGGATCGACCCACAGGCCTGGGTGGGTGAAGTGGTGATGAAGACCGAGTACACGCCCTTGCTGCGCGCCGCCATGGCACGCGGCTGCAAGGTCCAGGTCGGCACCGACATGCTGTTCGAGATGATCCCCGCCTACCTGGAGTTCTTCGGCTTCGGCACGGCCACGGCGGACGAACTGCGCACGGTCGCCAGGATTGCCTACTGACCGGATAGCGCATAGCGCTAACACGCCGGCGGCAAAGAGAAAGACTCAGACACCCGGACGCCGTACCGGGAAATAACGCAGGACATGAATCAACCGGATGGAGACAATGGCATGACCATGGCTCACAAAAACATGGTCGCGCCGCTCGCCACGAGCGGCTCGATCGCCGACAAGATACGCGCGGCCTTCGCCGTGGGGCGGATGCGCTGGGGCATGCTGGCCCTGGTGTTCTTCGCCACCACGCTCAACTACATCGACCGCGCCGCGCTGGGCGTGTTGCAGCCGGTGCTGGCCAAGGCCATGAACTGGACCGCCCAGGACTACGCCAACATCAATTTCTGGTTCCAGGTCGGCTACGCCGTCGGCTTTGCCGCGCAGGGCCGCCTGATCGACAAAGTGGGCGTAAAGCGCGCCTTCCTGCTGGCGGTGCTGCTGTGGAGCGTCGCGGCCGGCGCGCACGGGCTCGCGGTCTCGGCCGCCGGCTTCATGGTCTGCCGCTTCTTCCTTGGCCTGACCGAAGCCGCCAACTACCCCGCCTGCGTCAAGACCACGCGGCTGTGGTTTCCGGCCGGCGAGCGCGCCATGGCCACCGGCATCTTCAACGCCGGCACCAATGTCGGCGCCATGGTGGCACCGGTGATGCTGCCGCTGATCCTCGTTGCATGGGGCTGGCAAGCCGCGTTCTACTGCATCGGCGCGCTCGGCTTGCTCTGGGTGATCTTCTGGGTACGCAACTACCACGATCCCGAGCAGCATCCGCGGGTCAGCCAGGGCGAGCTGCGCTATGTGCAGCAAGGCGTGGAACCGGCGCCGCAGAAGGTGCCGTACTCGCGCATCCTGCGCATGCGCGGCACCTGGGCCTTCGCCCTCGCCTACACCATCACCGCGCCGGTGTTCTGGTTCTACCTTTACTGGCTGCCGCCCTTCCTCAACCAGCAATACAACCTCGGCATCAGCGTGACGCAGATGGGCATTCCGCTGATCGTGATCTACCTGATGGCGGACGTGGGCAGCATTGGCGGCGGCGCGCTATCGTCGCTGCTGATCGGCCGCGGCATGGCGCCCGTGAAGGCAAGGCTGTTGTCGATGCTGGTGTTCGCCATCTGCATCACCACGATCGTGCTTGCCGCCGGCGCCAGCAGCCTGTGGATGGCGGTGGCCGCGATCTCGATCGCCATCGGCGCGCACCAGGCCTGGACCGCCAATATCTGGAGCATGGTGATGGACTACACGCCCAAGGAAGTGGTCAGCTCCGTGTTCGGCTTCGGCGGCATGATCGGCGCCATCGGCGGCATGTTCATGACCCAGCTGGTCGGCTACGTCCTGACCAGGACGCACAACAACTACGCGGTGCTGTTCACCATGATCCCCTGCGCTTACTTTATCGCGCTGGCCTGGCTGTACTTCATGGCGCCCCGCACGGTCTCGGCCGCGCCCGCCGACCCCGGCCACGCATAGCGACGCGCGCCCCTGTCAACGGGATCCGGCTGGCCAGCCATCCAGCCGGACACCTTCGGTTCCGGTATCTGCCAGCACCGGCACAGCGCCGCCCAGACGGCCCGTGCGAACGGCAACAACAATAGAGGACGGAGATTTCCATGAAGAAGATGCTAGTGCCGCTCGCGGCGCTGGGCGCACTCGCTCAGCCTGCGTTTGCGCAATCCAATGTCACGCTGTACGGGCTGATCGACACCACCATCCGTTTCACCACCCACGCGAACGCCGCCGGCAACAACAAGTGGGAGATGACCGATGGCGAACTCACCGGCAGCCGCTGGGGCCTGCGCGGCACCGAGGACCTCGGCCGCAACATGAAAGCCTTCTACATCCTCGAGTCCGGCTTCAGCCCCGACACCGGCACCAGCCAGCAAGGCGGCCGCCTGTTCGGTCGCACCGCCGTGATCGGCCTCGACGGCGACTTCGGCAAGCTCGCGCTGGGCCGGCAGTACACCCTCGCGCACGAGATCCTGTCCTCCTACGAGGCCATGGCCTTCGCCAACAACTCCATCGTCGGCTACCAGGGCGGCAACTACACCGGCCTGCGCTACGACAACACCATCAAGTACATCAAGTCCTTCGGCGGCCTGCAGGCCGCCGCCGCCTATACCTTCGGCGAGGTCGCCGGAAATTTCTCCGCCAGCAATGCCACCGCCGGCTCGCTGGTCTACAGCACCGGTCCGATCGAAGTCGGCGCCGTCTACCAGGTCACGCACGACGTCTCCTCCGCCTTCTTCGGCGCCGTGCCCGCGGCGCAGGCCAGCAAGCAGACCGTGTGGGGGCTGGGCGGCACCTGGAAGACGGCCCGCGCGCAGTATTACCTCGGCTACACCAACAACCGCCTCGATGTCGCCGACTACCGCAACAACGTGGGTTATGTCGGCACCCGCGTGAACATCACCGATGCGCTCAGCCTGATCGGCACCGTACAGTACGACTGGCTCAAGCATGCCGGCAACAGCGGCAAGCGCCTGACCACCGCGGCCATGCTGGACTACAACCTCAGCAAGCGCACCGATGTGTATGTGGCCGTCGACTACACGCAATTGCGCGGTGCGTGGATCGCGCTGAACAGTTCGCCCAACTTCAACAACAGCGGCAATATGTTCGGCAACACCACGCGCCTCGGCGCCATGGCAGGCATACGCCACAAGTTCTGAGGCCTTTGCGCACCAAAGCAAAACAGCCAGGGCGATACCTGGCTGTTGCTGTGCTCGACACAGTGGTGGCGAACGGGTCAGGACTTGACCGGGCGCCCCGTCTTCACGGCTTCCACGGCCGCTACGGCAGCCATCAGTTGCTCCGCCGAAGCGGCGGCAAGGAGCTGCAGGCCAGCACGCAGCAACTCGCCCTTCTTGACCTGAACGCCGGCCGCAAGGCAGCGCTGCTTGAGCTCGGCGATCTTTGCGTAGTCCGATTTGGGCATCGTAAAACTGTCGCGCACCACCTTTTCTTTCTTCTGGCGCGCCGGTGCCGCTTCCACGGCGGCGGCGACCGGGGCCGGAGCGGCCTTCGATGGCTTGCCCTTGTCCGCTGTCACCGGCGCGGGTGCGGGCGCAGACTTCTTCTTGCCCGCCGAGGCCTTTACCTTGGCGCTTTCTTTCCTGGCGCCCTTGCTGCTGGCGCCAACACGGCTATCCCGCTTCTCGCCGCTGTCGCCTGACGTGTCGGCGCTGGTCGGAAAATAGAAGGCTTCTTTGGTCGGCGGCTTGATAATTGGCTCATTCATCATGGGATCCTGAAACACGTGAAAAACAGTATATACCGTTTATCCGTCAGCATCCAGAGGGCCGCCGGCCCGGCAGCCTCGCGATCCCCCGAACCTGGCGAGCCGAGCGATCAGGCCCTGGCCGTTACTGCGCGGGAGTCCCCGCCAGCTTCGCGCCGATAAACTGCAGCGCGAGGCCATAGCCCTGCGTGCCGAAGCCGGCCATCACCGCCTCCGCGATATCGGAGAGGTAGGAATGATGGCGGAAGGCCTCGCGCTTGTGGACATTCGAGATATGCACCTCGACGAAGGGAATGGCCACGCCGGCGAGGGCATCGCGGATTGCCACGCTGGTGTGGGTGAACGCGCCCGGATTGATCAGGATGAAGCCCACGCCTTCGGCACGCGCCGCGTGGATGCGGTCGATGATGGCGCCTTCATGGTTGCTCTGGAAGCAGGCCAGGGACAAGCCCATGTCGGCCGCCTGCCGCTGCAGCGCGGCCTCGACGTCGGCCAGCGTGGTCGAGCCATAGATCTGCGGCTCGCGCGTGCCCAGCAGGTTCAGGTTGGGTCCGTTCAGGACGAGTACGGCTTGCATATGGGTTCCTCCAGTGGTTTTTGCTGGCTATGTGCTTGCGATTGGGTCGTTGCTGTCCGGCGTATCCATGCCGCTCTGGTACCGGGGGCCGGCACGCGGCGGCCGCGGGCGCCGCGCTCAGGCATCCGCCGTATCGACGATCCGCCCCGTGCGCGCAGCCTCGGCGATAGCCTCGGTGACGCGCAGATTCTGCAGCCCATCGTGCACGGTGACAAGGGGCGCGGCGGCGCCACGGATCACATCGCAGAAGTGCGCCAGCTGGCAAGCCAGCGGATCCTCGCGCTCGAGTTCGGCTACGCTGGCCTGGAACGGTTTGAACCAGGAGCGGTCCTCGTCGCGCGCATAGGTCTTGAGCCGCATCGTCGGTACCGCGAGCGAGCCGCGCGTGCCGGCAATCAGGTAGCAATCCTCGTCCGGATAGCTCGGATAGGCTTCGTTCTCGCGCGAGGTCTGCTCCCAGCTGCGTGCCGATGCAGCACTGTCGGACAGCATGAAGGTGCCGAGCGCGCCATTGGCGAAGCGCAGGCCGATGGCCACGGTATCCTCCACCGGAAAGCCGCGCGTGGCGCTGGAGGCCATCGCCTGCACAGCGACGATCTCGCCGCACAACGCGCGCAGGTTGCCGATCTCGTGAACCATATTGATCAGGATCGGGCCGCCGCCGGCCTGGCGGCGCCAGGGCCCGGCTTCGAAGTAATCGTCGGGCTTGTAGAACATGGCGCTGCCGGTCACGGCCACCGGCGCGCCGAGCCGGCCCGATTGCACGATCTGCCGCGCCCTGGCGAGGATCGGGCTATGCGCGCGATGATGCCCCACCAGCAGCCGGGCGCTGGCGGCATCGGCGGCGCGGCGCAGCCTGAGCCCCGCCTCCAGGGTATGCGCGACGGGCTTCTCGATCAGCGCCGGCACGCCGGCGCCGATGCACGCCAGCGCGCCTTCCACATGCCATGCGTTCGGCGTGGCAAGGATCACGCCATCGAGCGCATGCGCGGCCAGCATGGCGTCGAGCGACGCCAGCAGCGGCACGCCCGCCGCGCTTGCCACCCCGGCCGCGCCGGGCGACGGGTCGGCGATGGCGGCCAGTTCACAGGACGGGCTGGCCTGCACCAGTTCGATATGGCGGCGCCCGATCAGGCCCGCGCCGGCGATGCCGATTCGGAGTTGTCTCATATTGCTGTCGATTGGGTTGCGGACGGGCTGCAACACATGCAATGCATGGCATGCCTGCCATATCTGCAATACGGTCTGCAGCCGTCATCAACAGCGTACTGTTATATCCGTTGGCTATAATTGGACGATATGGAAACTCACAATGCACCATCAGCAAACAATGAGCCATTCCTCCGCGACCTGCGCCTGTTCTGCACGGTAGCGCGAAGGTCGAGCTTTATCGCCGGCGCCAGCGAGATGGGGATTTCGCCGGCGCATGTCAGCAAGCGGATCGCCGCGCTCGAGGCCATGCTCGGGGCCAGGCTGTTCCACCGGACCACCCGGCGCGTGAGCATGACGAGCGACGGGGAAGCCGCCTTCCAATGGGCGCAGAAGATCCTCGACGACGTCGAAGGCATGGTGGAGGCGGTCGGCGGCATCCGGCGCGACCCGCGCGGCATGCTGCGCATCAGCACCAGCCTGCGGCTGGGCCGCGATCATGTCGCGCCGGCACTGTCGCTGCTGCGGCAGCGCTACCCCGAACTGGAAGTGTGGCTGGAACTGCTGGACCGCCGGGTCGACCTGATCGGCGAGAACTTCGACCTCGACATCCGCGTGGGCGAGGTCCAGGAGCCGCACCTGATCGCCCACAGGATCGTGCCGGGCAGCCGCATACTCTGCGCGGCACCCGCCTACCTCGCGCGGCGCGGCGAGCCCAGGCTGCCGGCCGAGCTGGCGCGGCACGATTGCCTGCCCTTCCGCGACCGGGAGCAGAGCTTCGGCGTGTGGCGGCTGCATGGCCCGAACGGCCTGGAATCCGTCAAGGTGACGGGACCGATGGCGTCCAACCATAGCGATATCGTCCGCCAGTGGGCGCTTGAAGGCTACGGCGTCATCATGGCGTCGATCTGGGATGTGGCCCCCAGCATCCGCAGCGGCAAGCTGGTGCGCGTGCTGCCCGCCTACCACCAGCCCGCCGATGTCTGGGCCGTCACCACGGCGCGCGCGTCCGGCTCGGCCAAGATGCGGGTATGCATCGACTTCCTGAAGGCGCAGCTCACCGACGGCCCGTTCGCCCTGGCGACGGATCTCGGCGATGACGCCGGGCCCGGCAGCGTCAGAGCACCCGCATGATCGAGATCGCGGTGTCCTGCAGCACCTGCAGCACCCGCTCCAGCGCCTGCTCGGCGCTCTCGTCGCCGATCTGCATATTGACGCTCAGCGCCGCGATCACCTTGCCGTGCCGGTCGCGCAGCGGCACCGCCACCCCGCGTACGCCGATCTGCAACTGCTGCTCGACCAGCGCGTAGCCCTGGGCACCGGCCTTCCTGACCTCCGCCAGCAGGCGGTCGTGCTGCATGATGGTGTAAGGCGTGTATGGCGTCAGCACGCAGCCCTCCAGCCAGGCCTTGACCTTATCCTCCGGCTCCGAGGCCAGCATCATCACACCGGCCGACGCCAGCGGCGCCGGCACGCGCGCGCCCAGCACGAAGCCCGTGTTCATGACCCGGCTGGTGCCGGTGCGGCAGATGAACACCAGCTCCCAGTCGTCCAGCACGCTCAGGTAAGCCGGCTCGCCGACCGCGGCGGTGATCTGCTGCAGGAATGGCTGCACCGTGCGTGGCAGGCGCGCGGAATCGAAATAGGACCAGCCCACCTTGAGCACGCGCGGGCTGAGGCTGAACAGCGTGCCATCGCTGGTGGTGTAGCCAAGATGCTCCAGCGTCAGCAGGTAGCGCCGCGCCGCGGTACGCGTCAGGCCCGTGAGCTGGGCCGCCTGCGTAGGCGTCAGGCGCGGATGGTCGTTGTCGAACGCCTCCAGGATGGCCAGGCCCTTCTCCAGTCCAGCAATCCAGTCGCGCCGGCTCAATGGTTCTTTATCCATAGCGAAAACCCTAATCTCGAGCGACAGTCGCTCTTGTTGGCGCGATTATCGCACGTCTACGCGCGGATTGCGCTTGTTGTGGCGTCAGATCGGTCCTAACCTAGCTCTGCACGAAACGCGTGCTCGCAGGGGCCACGCCCCTCGCCGCGGCGGCGCGAAGCGCACACACCTGAATCTCCTCACCCACGTATCACCCGCAGCATGCACGCAGGATTTGACATGGAACCCGCAGTCTGGCGCCACCCGAAATCGATCGCCACCGTATCGCTCTCCGGCACGCTGCCGGAAAAACTGGAAGCGGCCGCCGCGGCCGGATTCGACGGCGTCGAGATCTTCGAGAACGACCTGCTGAATTTCGACGGCTCGCCCGCCGACGTACGCCGCATCGCGGCCGATCTCGGGCTGGCTATCCCCCTGTATCAACCCTTCCGCGATTTCGAGGCCATGCCCGCTGAGTTCCGCGCCCGCAATATGGCGCGCGCGGAGCGCAAGTTCGACGTGATGGAGGAACTGGGCGCGCCCATGGTGCTGGTCTGCAGCAATGTGCAGGGCATCGCCATCGACGATCCAGCCCGCGCCGCCGACGACCTGCGCGCCATGGCCGAAGCCGCGGCAAAGCGCGGCCTGCTGGTGGGCTTCGAGGCGCTGGCCTGGGCTCGCCATACCAGGCGGTGGCGCCAGGCGTGGGAGATCGTGCGGCAGGCGGACCACCCCGCGCTCGGCCTGATCCTGGACAGCTTCCACACCCTCTCGCTCGGCGATACGCTCGAAGGCATCGCTGCAGTGCCGGCGGAGAAGCTGTTCTTCGTGCAACTGGCCGATGCGCCCAGGATGAGCATGGATGTGCTGTCGTGGAGCCGGCACCACCGCAACTTCCCCGGCCAGGGCGACCTCGCCGTCACCGGGTTCGCGCGCGCGGCGATCGATGCGGGCTATCGCGGGCCGCTATCGCTGGAGATCTTCAACGACGAATTCCGCGCGGCACCGGCGCGCCTGACCGCGCTGGACGGGCTGCGCTCGCTGATCTGGCTCGAGTCCGAGGCCGGCGGCCCCGCCCTGCCGGCCGCACCGGATTTCGGCGGCGTCGACTTCCTGGAGTTCGCGGTGGACTACGTGGCCGGGCGCGAACTGGGCGAGCGCCTGCGTTCGCTGGGCTTCGCGCGCGCCGGCCGCCACCGCTCCAAGGCGGTGGACCTGTACCGCCAGGGCGGCGTCAATATCATCCTCAACGCGGAGCAGGACAGCGCCGCCGCCGAGCATTTCCAGCTGCACGGGCCGTCCGTCTGCGCGCTCGGGCTGAAGGTGGACGACGCCCAGCGTGCCATCGCCCGCGCCCGCGCCCTGCTATGCAAGGAATGGCGCGAACGCATCGGCCCGGACGAGCGCAGCATTCCGGCGGTGCGCGCGCCGGACGGCATGCTGTTCTACCTGATCGACGAACAGGACTCCGGCCGCAGCATCTACGAAAGCGATTTCCTGCTGGACGAATGCAGCACCGGCTGCGCCGGCACTGGCGCCGGCCTCACGGCCATCGACCATATCGCCCAGGCCCTGCCCCCGCACCGGCTCGACAGCTTTGTGCTGTTCTACAGGACGGTGTTCGGCCTGCAGGCCGAGGCGCTCCATGAAATCGCCGATCCCTATGGCCTGGTGAAGAGCCGCGCCATGGTCAGCCCCGGGCAAAACATACGGATTCCGCTCAACGTCTCGGAGAGCAGCCGCACCGCCACCGGCAGGTTCGTCACCGCCTATGCGGGCTCGGGCATCCATCACATCGCCTTCCGTACATCCGACCTGAGCGGGACGCTGACGCAGATCGAGCCCGCCGAAGCCGCCATGCTCCATGTGCCCGACAACTACTACGACGATGTCGGCGCCCGGCTCGGGCTGGACGACGCGCTGCTGGAACGCCTGCGGCGCCAGCAACTGCTTTACGACAGGGATGCCGGCGGCGAATTCCTGCACGCCTACACCGAGCCGTTTCACGACCGCTTCTTCTTCGAACTGGTGCAGCGCGACGGCTACCTCGGCTTCGGCGCGGCCAACGCCTCGCTGCGCATGGCGGCGCAAGCCCTCGCCAGCCGCAGCCGGCCTGGCCGGCCGGCCTGAAGCCGCCGCTGCGTTCATACATTGACCTTGGAGTTTCACATGCAAGATCCCTGCATCATCTCGGTGGCCATCACCGGTTCGGTCCCCCGCAAGAAAGACAACCCCGCCATTCCCATCTCGGTCGCCGAGCAGATCGAGAGCACGCACGAGAGCTTCGAGGCGGGCGCCACGCTGGTCCACCTGCACGTGCGCGACGACGCCGAGAACGCCAGCTCCGACCCGGCGCGCTTCGCCGCCCTGCAGGACGGCATCCGCAAGCACTGCCCCGGCATGATCGTGCAGTTCTCCACCGGCGGGCGCGGGCGCGCAATGGAGCAGCGCGGCGCCATGCTCGACCTGCGGCCCGACATGGCCTCGCTGGCCACCGGCTCGGTCAACTTCCCCACCACGGTCTACGAAAACCCGCCCGACTTCGTGCGCGCCCTGGCCAAGGCCATGCGCGACTACCGCATCAAGCCCGAAATCGAGATCTTCGACCTGGCGATGCTCTACAACACGGCGGACCTGGTCAAGGAGGGCCTGCTGCTGGCACCCGTGCACGTGCAGTTCGTGTTCGGCATCAAGAATGCGCTGCCGGCGCGCAAGGAAATCCTGGCGTTCCAGGTGGAGCAACTGAAGACAGTCCTGCCCGGCGCGACCTGGACCGCCGCCGGCATCGGCCGGCACCAGCTGGAGGTCAACCACTGGACGCTGCAGCTCGGCGGGCACTGCCGCACCGGCCTGGAAGACAATGTGCGCTGGGACAAGGACACGCTGGCCGCCAGCAACGCGCAGCTGGTGGGCCGGGTGGCGCAGCTGTGCGCGGAGTACGGCCGCGCCGTGGCCACGCCAGCGCAGGCGCGCCAGCTGCTCGGCCTGTGAAGCCCCCCGTGCCGTCCGGCCGCCAGCCCGTTTTGAACGGCGCGCATCTCGTGATACCGTAGAGAAGATCGAATCCGGGGCCATCGGCAGGCTCCCCCCCACACTTGGATTTCGAAAACATCTTCTTCGTCGGCTTCATGGGCGCCGGTAAAACCACCATAGGCAGGACGGTGGCGCGCCGGCTCGGACTGCCTTTTTTCGACACCGACCACGAAATCGAAGCCCGCTGCGGCGTGCGCATTCCCACCATCTTCGAGCTGGAAGGCGAGGAAGGCTTCCGCCAGCGCGAAACCCGCACGCTCGACGAACTGACCCAGCGCAAAGGCATTGTGCTGGCCACCGGCGGCGGTGCCGTGCTGCGCGCGGAAAACCGCGAGATGCTGCGCTCGCGCGGCTATGTGATCTACCTGTGCGCCTCGCCCGCCGAACTCTGGCACCGCACCCGGCGCGACCGCAACCGCCCGCTGCTGCAGGGCGCCAACCCGCGCGCCACCCTGGAAGCCCTTTACCGGGTGCGCGACCCGCTCTATCGCGAAACGGCGCACCTGGTCATGCCGCCGCATGGCGACAGCGTGGCGCAGGCCGCGGCACGGGTGCTCGACCGGCTCGGCTGGGGGCAGCAGGCCATGCCTCAGGAAGAAAGCCCCAAGCCGGGCTGAGGCGGCCGCCTCTCCCCCGAGCGCCGACAGCACTGCGCGGCGTGCCGGAATCCGCACTATCCGCAGGCGCGCCCTACGCCGTCCGGCGCCATGGCAGCCTCAGTGCTGCATGCCCCAGCGCCGCACCGTCACGCGTTCGAGCGTCCTGAATACAAGGTTCTCGACCAGCAGGCCGATCAGGATCACCATGGCCAGGCCGGCAAACACGCGGTCGGTGTACAGCTCGTTGCGGTTCTGGAAGATGTACCAGCCCAGCCCGCCCTTGCCCGACGACGCGCCAAACACCAGCTCGGCCGCGATCAGCGTGCGCCAGGCGAAGGCCCAGCCGATCTTCAGGCCGGACAGGATGGCGGGCAGCGCGGCCGGCACCAGGATCAGCAGCACGTAGCGCAGCCCGCGCAGGCCATAGTTGCGCCCGGCCATGCGCAAGGTGGCGGGCACGCCCCGGAAGCCGGCATAGGTGTTCAGCGCCAACGGCCACAGCACCGAATGCACCAGCACGAACACCAGGCTCCTGCTGCCAAGCCCGAACCACAGCAGCGCCAGCGGCAGCAGCGCGATGGCCGGCAGCGGGTTGAACATGGAGGTCAGCGTGTCCAGCACGTCGCGTCCCAGTTCGGTGGACACCGCCAGCGTGGTCAGCACAAAGGCCAGCACGATGCCGCCCGCATAGCCTTGCAGCAATACCGACATCGAAATGCCGGCCTTGGACAGCAACTCGCCGTTGCCGATCCCTTCGGCAAAGGCCTGGGCGGTGGCGAGGAAACCCGGCAGCAGGAGATCGTTATCCTGCACCCGGGCAACGATCTCCCACAGGCAGGCCAGCACCGCCAGGATCAGCGTCTTGCGCAGCCAGCCTTGCTGCCACAGGCGCTGCGGCCCGGGCAAGGCGCGCGCCACCGGCAAGGCGGTGAAGGGTTCCAGCGTGCGCTCGTACTCGGCGCGGATGACGGGAGCCGGATGGGCGGGAATGGGTAACGTGCCTGCTGACGTGCTTGTACTCATGATCGGTCCTGGCAAGCGCTCAGCGCGCCTGCGCGGTGCGTGCCGGCGATGGCGCCGCCTGCGGCGCTTCGTCGAACAGCAATTGATGGATGCGCCGCGCGGTGGCCTGGAACTCGGCGCCGCCCTGGCTGGCAAGGTCGTACTGGTGGCTGTTGAGTTCGGCGCGGACCCGGCCCGGATGCGGCGACAGCAGCAGGATGCGGCTGCCCACCACCAGCGCCTCTTCGATCGAATGCGTGACGAACAGCAGCGTGAAAGCGGCGTCGTTCCACAGCGCCAGCAGTTCCTCCTGCATGCGCCGGCGCGTCAGCGCGTCGAGCGCGGCGAAGGGCTCGTCCATCAGCAGCACCTTGGGCTGCATCGCCAGCGCGCGGGCAATCGCCACGCGCTGCTTCATGCCGCCCGACAGGGTATGCGGATAGGCATCGGCAAAATTCGCCAGCCCCACCTTGTCGAGAAAATGCAGCGCGCATTCCGAGGCTTCCCGGCGCGACATGCCGCGCGAACGCACCAGCGGGAACATCACGTTCTGCCGCACCGTCTTCCAGGGCGGCAACTGGTCGAACTCCTGGAACACCACGATGCGGTCGGGGCCGGGCGCGCTGACGGGCACGCCTTCGAGCCGGATCTCGCCCTCGCACGGCGGCACGAAACCCGCCACCGCCTTGAGCAAGGTCGACTTGCCGCAACCCGACGGACCGAGCAGCACGAAACGGTCAGCGGCGTGGACATCGAAACTGACCTGGTGGGTGGCCCGCACCACCCGCTCGGGGGTGCGGTATTCCAGCGAGACGCCGTCCACCTGCAACAGCGGCGCGGCGGCGGGGCGCGCGGACACCACGCGTAGCGGCGGCACGGACATATCAGCTGCCTTGCGCGGTGACCGGGTCCTGGAAGAAATAATCCTGCCAGGATTTGGGCTGGTTGCGGATCGCGCCCACCCGGTGCATGAACTCGGCCAGCGCAAAGGTATTCTGCGGCGCCACCTTGAACTGCACCTGCGGGTTCTTCAGGATCTTGACCAGCAGCGCGCGGTCGATCTTTGCCTTGTTCACGCGGATGTACAGGTCGGCCGCGGCGTCCGGATCGGCGGTGGCGAACTTCGCCGCCTCGGCCAGCGCATCGACGAAGGCGCGGTAGGTCTTGGGGTTGTCGTTGCGGAATTTCTCGGTGGCGTACAGCACCGTGGCCGAACTGGGGCCGCCCAGCACGTCATACGAATTCAGCACGATGCGCGCATTGGGGTTGCCGGCCAGCTCCTGCTCCTGGAACGGCGGGTTGCCGAAGTGGCCGCTGATCTCGGTACCGCCGGCAATGATGGCCGCCGCGGCATCCGGGTGAGGCACCGCCACGGTCCACTTGTCGAGGCGGTTGTACTCCTTGTCGCCCCACTGCCTGGCGGCCGCCAGCTGCAGCACGCGCGACTGCACCGACACCGATACCGCCGGCAGCGCGATGCGGTCCTTGTCGGTGAAGTCGGCGATGGACTTGACCCTGGGGTTGTTGCTGACCAGGTAGTACGGGAAATTACCCAGCGACGCCACGCCCTTGACGTTCTGCCTGCCATGGGTGCGGTCCCACACCGTCAGCAAAGGGCCCACGCCCGCACCGGCGATATCGATCGCGCCGGAGAGCAATGCATCGTTGACGGCGGCACCGCCGGAGAGCTGGGTCCACTCCACCTTGACGTCGAGGCCTTGCTGCTTGCCGTGCTTCTCGATCAGTTGCTGGTCGCGCGCCACGTTGAGCAGCAGGTAGACCACGCCGAACTGCTCGGCGATACGGATCTTGCCTTCCGCGTGCGCCGCGCCGGAGATCGCCATGCCGGCGGCCAGCGTCAGCGCGAGCGCGCCGCGCGATAAGCCGGCGGGGAAGAAACGGGAACGAAGCAGGGACATGCGGGACTCCAGTGAATATGGTATGGGGTGCGATTGGATGCGATGCGATGCCGGCGCAGGCATGGCGAGATCCCCGCCATTCCCTCGCGCCTGCCGCAGCAACAGGCGCCATGACGAAGGCGCCGCTCAGAACGGCAGGTCGCCTTCGATGGTGGTGCGGTACATCACGCGGCGCAGCGCGTCCGGGCAACCGGCAGCCAGGTGCAACAGCGAGCGGTTGTCCCAGAACAGCAGGTCGTGCTCCTGCCATCGATGACGATAGATATGCTCGGGCTTCACGCTATGGGCGAACAGTTGCGCCAGCAGGTCGCGGCTTTCGTCCTCGGGCAGCCCCGCGATACGCGTGGTGAAATGCTCGCTGACGAACAGCGCGCGGCGGCCGGTCTCGGGATGGGTGCGCACCACGGGCTGCAGCACCGGCGCCACCTGCGCGATCTGCTCCGGCGTCAGGTTCGGGCGCCACGGGCTGCGCTGCTGCAGCTCGGCGTATTTGGCCAGGTAGGTATGCTCGGCCTTGCGCCCTTCCACCGCCGCCTTCAGGTGCGCGGGCAAGGTATCCCAGGCCAGGTGCATATTGGCGAACAAGGTATCGCCGCCTTCGGCGGGCAGTTCCTGCGCGTGCAGCAGCGAGCCCAGGCTCGGCTTTTCCTTGTACGAGAGATCGGAATGCCAGAAGTGCCCGGCATCGCCCAGGCCGATCGGCTTGCCGTCCTCGAGCACATTGGAGACGATCAGGATCTCGGGATGACCGGCGAGCTGGAACTGGTGCAGCACATGGATCTGCAACGGCCCGAAGCGGCGGCTGAAGGCGATCTGCTGGCCGGGCGTGATGCGCTGGTCGCGCAAGACCACCACGTGATGGTCGAGGTGTGCCCGATGGATGCGGGCAAAGTCTTCCGCCGGCAGCGGTTCGGACAGGTCCAGGCCGACGATTTCCGCGCCCAGCGGTGCATCGAAGGGGCGGATCTCGAAAGCGGCGCCACTGGAGACAACAGCGGAAGCGGAAGCGGAGGCGGGCGCGGCACGGGTGGCTGATACCGGGTGGATTCCAATCGTCATGACAGGCTCTTTGGCAAGGACCGGCTGTGCGGGCCCGATACGTGGCGCGGCGCGGTTTCCGGCAATGGCCAGGCCCTGCACTGCTTGTTTTCAAGCTATGCACTGTAGAGATCGGAAGCTGGAGCGGTCAACGAATGTAATCGCTGCCGCTTATCTGTTTATTGCATATGGCGCGGAGGCTTCCGTGCGTAGTGATCCACCACAGGTTTGCTCACCTCGCCCACAAGGCGGGAGAGGGGAGCAAGCCAGCGCATGGCAATCCCCCTCATCGCGCCACGCAACCACGCCGGCAAGGCACATTCCCCGTATCCGGGCGTCCGTCGACAACAAAGCCATAGCGGTTCGGCATCCGCACCCGCGGCAGGGTCGAGGCATCGAGCACCGCGTCGGAGGGGAGGATGCCGTTCAGGTGCAACAGATAGGCGGTGACTGCGTACACCTCGTCCGGCTTGAGGCTCTGCGGCGCGTTATACGGCATGGCCCGGTTGATAAAGTCGAACACCGTGGTGGCATAGGGCCAGAAGCTGCCGATGGTCTTCAGCGGCGGCTTTCCGTCCGCCTGCGCGCGGTTCAGGCTGCCCTGCCCGCCCACCAGCGCATCCGCCGGCTTGCCTTCGCCCTTGACACCATGGCATGCCGCGCACTGGCTCTCGTAGACCTGCCTGCCGCGCGCCACGCTGCCGCTGCCCGGTGGCAGGCCGGCGCCGTCGGGCGTCACGTCGATATTCCACGCGGCCAGATCGCGCTCGCTGGCAAGCAGCCCGAGGCCATAGGTCTGCGCCTGCGCCGGAACCGCGGCCAGCGCCAGCAGCGCTGCGGCGGCGCGCATGCGAAACAGCTCAGGCGCGTGCATTGGCGATCCTCCCGTCGGCGGCGACGCGCCACGCCTGGATGGCGTTGTAGTGATAGGTGGACTCGTAGCCGCGCGCGGCCACCAGCTGGGCGGGCGTGGGCTGTACATTGCCGGCCTCGTCGATGGCGCGGCTTTGCAGCACCGCCGGTCCGCCCTCCCAGCGCCAGGGCAGGCGAAAACGCGTCAGCGCGCGATCCAGCACCGGGTCCTGCAACTGCGCCTCGCGCCAGTCGCGGCCACCGTCCACCGACACCTCCACGCGCCGGATGCGGCCGTACCCCGACCATGCCAACCCCGATATCTCGTAGAAGCCCCTGTCGCGCAGCCGGTGATCGGGCGCGGGGAAGGTGATGACCGATTTCACATCCATCAGGAACGTGAACTGGCGCGCGCTGCCGTCGGGCAGCGAATCGGTGTACTTGGACGTTTCTTCCCGCGTCATGAAAGGCGCTCGGCCCAGCTTGAGCCGCCGCAGCCATTTGATGCTCATATTGCCCTCGAAGCCGGGCAGGAACAGCCTGAGCGGATAGCCGTGCTCGGGCCGCAGCATCTCGCCGTTCTGCGCGTAGACCAGCAGCGCATCCTCCAGTGCCTTGGCCATCGGCACGCTGCGCGCCATGGTCGCGGCATCTGCGCCTTCAGCCAGCACCCATGCGGCTTCCGGGCGTACGCCCACTTCCTCCAGCACCACCGAAAGCGGCACGCCGGTCCACTCGCAACACGACAGCAAACCATGGCTGATCTGTACCGAGCTGGCGCTCGGCGCGCGCCATTCGCGGCCGGTATTGCCGGAGCACTCGAGAAAATGAATGCGCGATACCGAAGGCAGCCGCACCAGATCGTCCATGGTGAAGATGCGCGGACGATCCACCAGCCCATGCACGGCCAGCCGGTGCTGCGCGGGATCGATCAGCGGAATGCCGGCGTGGTGGCGCTCGAATACCAGGCCGGTGGGCGTGATGATGCCGCGCAGATCCTGCAGCGGCGTCATCGACGAGTTGGCGCCCGGCATCGGCGCCGCGCCCCGGTTGCGCCGGATCACGTTGCTCTCGAACCCGGAGGGCTGGCCGTAGGCGTGCCACAACACGGGCTCCCCCGGCGCGCGCGTCCATGGCGGCACCGTCAGCGCTTGCGCGCGCGCGGCGGGCGCGGCGAGCGCGCCCAGCGCCGCCGCGCCCCCGAGGCTCGCGCCCATGCCGGCGCCCTGATGCAGGAAGCGGCGCCGCCCGGCTTGCCGCAGTCCGCTTTTGTCGTCCTTGTTCGTCATTGCCTCGCGCCTTGTCCGCTGCACACGCAAATGGCGAACTATAGGACCGGCTCAATCACGGAGGAACGAAGGAAAACGCATGCCGATATGACTTGTGCCTGCCGCGCGCCGCTCATCCCGGGCCCGGCACCGGCGGGCGGGCATGGCGCTGCAGGAACGCAACGGCGCGCGCCACCACGTCCGCATCCTTCAGGATGCGCCGGTGCCCGAGCCCCGCGGCCGGCACGAGCTCGGCCTGTGGCCATGCCCGCGCCAGCGCGACCGATTCCGCATAAGGCATCTCCGCGTCCTCGGGATCGTGCAGCAACAGCGCCGGGTGCCGCAGGCCCGGCGCCAGGCGCGCCAGGTCCATCACCGTGGCCGGCTGTCCCAGGTAACGCTCGAACCGTTCGCGCAGCAAGGGCCGCAGGTCCTCGGGCAAACCCGCCGCGTGCGCCACGTAGGCAAGCACGCGCACCAGCGACGACGGGCCGGCCAGATGCACGCTCGCGCGCACCTCCAGCCCGTGCGCAAAGGCATAGAGCGCCGCGGCCGAGCCCGCCGAATGCCCGATCGCCATATCGAACGGGCCCAGCGCCCGCGCCACGCTGCCGATGGCGCGCCCGCACGCCACCACGTCGGAGGTCGTACCGGCCGAATCGCCATGCGCCGGCGCGTCGAAAACACAGACGTCGAAGCCCGCCGCCGTCAGGGCCGGCACCCATGCCCCCCAGTGGCTGGCGCGGCTTTCCCAGCCATGCACCAGCAGCACGCGCGGCGGCGGCGCCGCCTCCCGGGCACCCCGCCAGGTCCATGCGGCAAGCTCGGCACCCTCGTGCGCAATGCGCTGGGCGCGGCCGCTTTGCAGCAGCTGGCGCTCGCCCTCGGCAAGCGCAAAGCGGCGCGGTTCGATGAACGCCTTGAGCGCCTGCGCCACGCTGGCCGGCAACGGTGCGCCGGTCTCGATTACGTCGGTCTGTTCCATCCGGGATCTCCTCGATGTCCTGTGTCGTGTACGGTACGGGTCAAAGCGCTTCGAGCACGGTGGCGATGCCCTGCCCGCCGCCAATGCATTGCGTGGCCAGCGCGTAGCGCCCCTGCTGACGGGCCAGCAGGGACGCCGCCTTGCCGGTAATGCGCGCGCCGGTGGCGCCCAGCGGATGGCCCAGCGCCATCGCGCCACCGTCCAGGTTGACCGTGCCGGGATCCAGGTCCAGCTCGCGGATGCAAGCCAGCGCCTGCGAGGCAAAGGCTTCATTGATCTCCACCACGTCCAGCTGCCGCACCGACAGCGCGGCACGCGCCAGCACCTTGCGCGTGGCATACACCGGACCCATGCCCATTTCGGCCGGATCGCAGCCGATGGTGGCCATGGCGCGGATGCGCGCCAGCGGCTGCAGGCGGTGGCGCGCAACGAAGGCTTCGGTGGCGACCAGCACCACCGCCGCGCCGTCGGTCAGCGGCGAGGCGGTGCCGGCCGTGACCACGCCCTCGGGACCGAAGGCCGGGCGCAATGCCGCCAGCGCCTCCAGCGAGGTCTGCGGGCGGATACAGCCATCGGCCTCGATGCGCTCGCCATCGTCGCGCACCACCGGCACGATCTCGCCGGCCAGCCGGCCCTGCGCGCGCGCCTCGGCGGCCTTGTGGTGCGAGGCCAGCGCCATCCGCTCCTGGTCCTGGCGCGACACCTGATAGCGGCGCGCCACATTCTCGGCGGTCTGGCCCATGCTGACATAGGCATCGGGGTAGTCGCGCAGCAGGTCGGGGCTGGGGGAGGCATTGAAGCCGCCTTGCGGCACCATGCTCATCGACTCCACGCCCACGCACAGGTAAGCCTCGCCGATGCCGGCCTCGATCTGCGCGGCGGCCATATGGATGGCGGACATGGATGAGCCGCAGAAGCGGTTGATCGTCATGCCCCCCACCTGCTGCGGCAAGCCGGCCAGGAAACCGACGATACGCGCCAGGTTCGATCCCTGCGGCCCCTCGGGATAGGCGCAGCCGAGAATCACGTCCTCCAGCCCGGCGGGATCGAAGTCGGCGCGCTGCAGCAGCCCGCGCACGGCCTGGGCCGCCAGGGTGTCGGGCCGGACCTGGGCAAGCGCGCCCTTGGCGGCGAAGTGGAAGGGGGTACGGACATAGGCGGCAATAAGAGCTTGCATGACTTGGACTCCGTCTGGTTCAAAGTGAAAGTGCGCGCGGGCGCCTGTTATGCCCTTGCGTTGCCGAACCTACCAACCATATGGTAGGGTAAGTGCGCCAAAAAAAAGCACGCTTGCGGGCGTGCCTCGTTGCTTCAACCTCCGTCAGAGCGACAGCGCTTCCCTGGCGAAGGCGATGGCCTGATCGAAATCCTCCACCCGCCCGGTCATGCGCGCGGACAGCAATGCGCCCTGGCAAGCCGCGAACAACGCGGCGGCCGCCGGGCCGGCCTGCCGGCCCAGGCCCATCTCGCGCAGCACGCCCTCCAGCCAGCCCACCTGGGCGGCACGCAGGCCGCGCACGGCCTCGCGCAGGGCCTCGTCGATGCAATCCCAGCCGGGCGCGAGCGCGCCGGCGGGGCATACGCCGCGGCCCGCGTGCAGCGCGTCGCGGAACATCCGGCAATACGCCGCCACCTTCTGCGCTGGCCGGCCCGGCAAGGCCCCGGACCAGGCGCGGAAGGCTGCCGTGGATTCCTGCAGGACTTCCACGCCGAGTGCTTCCTTGGACGGAAAATGGTGATAGAGGCTGGCCTTGCGGATGCCAACCTGGTCGGCGATGTCCTGGAAGCTGAAGCCGAGATACGAACGCGTCTGGATCAGGTCGCGCGCCACGCGCAGCACATGGGCGCGCGTGGTGTCGGGTGGGGCGGCGGCGGTAGGCATGGGGTCGGCCGGTCTTTGGATCTACCTACTATAAGGTAGGCTGCCATGCCCGTCAACCGTGCGGGCCGGCCGGCGGCGCCCCGTGCCGGGACTTATGCACGCAAGCCATAACCAAAGCCAAAAACATTCCTTCTGTAGCGCCGGGCACGCCGCGTATCTTGGGAGCCGTTGACGACTCTCACTGCCCTGACAGGAATACAGCCAAGATGGCCATCACGCGACGAACCCTTCTCAAACGCCTGGCCGTGTCCGGCCTGGGTGCCGCCGCATCCGCCAGCCCGCTGGGCGCGTTCGGCGCCAACGGCGCCGCCTGGCCCGAGGTGATCCGCATCGGCGTGGCGCAGCCGGCCCTCGGCACCCCGCCCACCTTCGCCGGCAGTTCGCTGTCCATCGCGCATGCGCGCGGCTGGCTGGAAGAATCGTTCAAGCCCGCCGGCACGCGCGTCGAATGGTTTTTCTTCAAGGGCGCGGGGCCGGCCGTGAACGAGGCGCTCAGCACCCGCCAGCTCGATTTCGCGCTGCAGGGCGACCTGCCCGCCATCGTGGCGCGCGCCGCCGGCCTGAAGACCCGGCTGGTGCTCGCCACCGGCATACGCACCAACATCTATATCGGCGTGCCGCCGGATTCGCCGCTCAAGACCGTGGCGGACCTGCGCGGCAAGCGCGTGTCGCTGTTCAAGGGCACCAATATGCATCTGCCCGCGCTGCGCCTGCTCGAAGCCAACGGCCTCGCCGAGAAAGACCTGCGGCTGTTGAACCTGGACACCGCCGGCTATCTCGCCGCGCTCACCACACGCGATATCGACGCCGCGATCGGCGCCATGGATATCCTGCGCCTGCGCGACAAGGGCGCGGTGCGCATTCTCTATTCCAGCAAGAACCAGTCGCCGGTCTATACCCGCCAGAGCCATGTGCTGGTCACCGACGAGTTCGCCGGCAAGTATCCCGAGGCCACCCGGCAGTTCGTCAGGACCGCGGTGCAGGCGGCGCGCTGGGCCTCCGACGAAAAGAACCGCGAAGAGGTGCTGCGCACCTGGGCGCGCGCCGGCACGCCCTACGAGCACTGGAAGGAAGACTACGAAGGCGAGCCGCTGCGGGTGCGGCTCAACCCGAATTTCGACCCCTTCCTGGTAGCGCGTTACAAGGACGCCACCGAGCAGGCGTACCGCCTGCGGCTGTCGCGCGCCCGGTTCGAAGTCGACCAGTGGATCGATACCAGCTTCCTCAAGACCGCGCTGAACGACCTGGGCCTGCAGAGCCACTGGCCGGTCTACCAGGCCAACGGCAAGATCCTCGGAGCCTGATGCGATGGCCGCCAACGATACGCTAGTCCTGCCTCGCCCCAGCCAGGCGCGCTCCGCGTGGCGTCCCGGCTGGCGCCCCAGGCGCCGCCACTTCGCATGGCTGCTCGCGTGGCCCGTGCCGCTTGCGCTGCTGCTGGCCTGGTATGTGGCGGCGCGATTCGAATGGATTCCGCCGCAGGTGCTGCCGGCCCCGGATGCGGTCTGGCACACGCTGGCCGAGCTGTACCGGAGCGGCGAACTGCAGGCCAACCTGGCCGTCAGCGCGCTGCGCGTGGCGGGCGGCTTCGCACTGGGCCTGGCCGGCGGACTGGCGCTGGGCGTGGCGATGGGCTTGTCGGCGGATTTCCGCGACTACGCCTATCCCACCTTCAAGGCCTTCAGCCAGGTGCCGGTGCTGGGCTGGCTGCCGCTGCTGATGCTGCTGGTGGGCATCGACGAGGCGCTCAAGATCATCCTGATCGCCAAGGCCGCGCTGGTGCCGATCGCGCTCAACACCTACAAGGGCATCCAGAACGTGCCCACGCGCTATATCGAGGTGGCGCGGGTGCTGAAATTCACGCGCTGGCAACTGCTGTCGCGGGTGGTGTTTCCGGCTGCCGCCGCGCCGGTCTGGAACGGCATCCGCTACGGGCTGACGCACGCCTGGCTGGCGCTGGTGGTGGTGGAGCTGCTGGCTTCGTCCGAAGGGCTGGGCTACATGATCGTCTACGGGCGGCAACTGTTCCAGCTCGACATGGTGATCGCCGCGGTGATCGTGGTGGGCGCGGTCGGCTTCGCGCTCGACAAGGCGCTGGCGCTGGCCGAACGCGCCGTGCTGCGCTGGCGCAAGCCGGGTCTTTGATCGTTGGACAGCAAGGAGTCCGAGATGGCTGATGCCTCCACGGCGCTGGCAAGCAAGCCAGCCAACACGCGCCCCGTGCGCATCCCGCGCGCGCTGCGCGGCTGGGTCCTGCCGATTGCACTGGTGGTCCTCTGGTGGGCCGCGGTGCGCTTCGGCTGGAGCACCTCTCCCCTGCTGGTGCCGGTGTCCAAGGTCTGGGCCACGGCGGTCGCGCAGGTGCAAAGCGGCGCGCTCTTCGCCGCCCTCGGCGCCAGCCTGTGGCGGGACCTGGCCGGCTTCGCGCTCGGCGCCAGCGTGGGCCTGGTGTTCGGCACCGCGCTGGGGCTGTCGCGTTTGTTCGAGCAACTGTTCGGCCCGAGCTTCCACACCGTCAAGCAGATCTCGCTGTTTGCCTGGATTCCGCTGCTGTCGGTGTGGTTCGGCCTGGGCGACACCGCCAAGGTGGTGTTCCTGTCGCTGGCGGCCTTCTTCCCGGTGGTGCTCAATACCTTCGAAGGCATCCGCGGCGTTCCCGCCGACCTGCTGGAAGTGGCCCGCGTGCTGAAGTACTCGCGCGGGCAGGTGCTGCTGCGGGTGGTGCTGCCGTCGGCGTCGCCGTCGATCTTCGCCGGCATCCACCTGGCGCTGATCTACGCCTGGCTGGCCACGCTCGGCGCGGAGTACCTGCTGGTCTCCGGCAAGGGCATCGGCAACACCATGACCGACGGCCGCGAGAATTTCTGGATGGACCTGGTGATCTTCGGCGTGATCGTGGTGGGGCTGGTCGGCTTCACGCTGAACTGGATCGCCAGCCGTATCGAACGCCGCCTGCTGGCGTGGCGCGGGCGCTCCGTCGCCGCCTTCTGATCCGCCAGATCTGCCCCTGACCGCCTGTTCCCACATCCACTGGAGAGACCTGCCATGGCCCATGCCGGTACGCTGAGCATCGAGCACCTGCGCAAGCAATACGAAGTCAAGGGCCAGCCCCTGCCCGTGCTGGAAGACATCACCCTGTCGATCGCCCCCGGCGAGTTCGTCAGCATCGTCGGCGCCAGCGGCTGCGGCAAGTCCACGCTGCTGCGGCTGGTGGTGGGGCTGGAGGAAGACTACAAGGGCGAGATCCTGCTCGACGGCCAGCGCGTGGCCGGCACCAGCCTGGATCGCGGCATCGTGTTCCAGGAGCACCGGCTGTTCCCCTGGCTGACGGTGGAGCAGAACATCCGCATGGCGCTGCTCAACGCCGACCTCGCCGAGACCGAGAAGCGCCGCACGGTGCGCGAGCATATCGCGCTGGTCGGGCTGGCGGGCTTCGAGTCCGCCTTTCCGCACCAGCTCTCGGGCGGCATGTCGCAGCGCGTGGCCATCGCCCGCGCGCTGGTCACGCGCCCGGAGATCCTGCTGCTCGACGAGCCCTTCGGCGCGCTCGACGCGCTCACCCGGGCCTACCTGCAGCAGGAGCTGCACCGCATCTGGCAGGCTGAGGGCATCACCATGATCCTGGTCACCCACGATGTCGAGGAAGCCATCTACCTGGGCGACCGCGTGGTGGTGATGGAGCCGCGCCCCGGGCGCATCCGGCGCATCCTGCCGGTGCCGCTGGCCCATCCGCGCGACCGCGCCGCACTGGCCTTCGCGCGCGTCAAGGACGACGTGCTGCAGGAGTTTTCGGGGCAGCCGGCCGATCTGGCCGAAGCCCCCATCCGGCGTCAGCCGGATCCCGGGACAGCCGACCGGCTGCCGCCGCATATCCGCTTCGCGATCTGAACCGCACCCTTCGCTCACAGGAGAATCCCGAATGACCCAGCAGCAAACCGCAGCAGAAGTCACGCTAGACATCCATCCCGTAGCGGGGCGCATCGGCGCCGAGATCCGCGGACTGAAGCTCGTGCCTGATCTCGACACCGCCACCTTTGCCGCCGTGCGCGCTGCGCTGCTGCGCCACAAGGTGCTGTTCTTCCGCGGCCAGGACCACCTGGACGATGTGGCGCAGGAAGGCTTCGCCAGCCTGTTCGGCACGCCGGTGCCGCACCCTACCGTACCCTCGCGCGATGGCACGCAGTTCCTGCTCGAACTCGATTCCGAGCACGGCGGCCGCGCCAATTCCTGGCATACCGACGTGACCTTCGACCTGGCCTACCCGCAGGTTTCCGTACTGCGCGGCGTGACCATTCCGCCGGCCGGCGGCGACACCGTGTGGGCCAATACGGCGGCGGCCTACCAGGACCTGCCCGAGGCGCTGCGCGAACTGGCCGACCGGCTCTGGGCGCTCCATACCAACGACTACGACTACGCCGCCACCCGCAACACGGTCAGCACCGAATCCGTCAAGCGCTACCGCGAGGTATTCACCTCCGCCATCTACGAGACCGAGCATCCGGTCGTGCGCGTGCACCCGGAGACCGGCGAGCGCACGCTGGTGCTGGGGCATTTCGTCAAGAAGCTGCTGGGCTACTCGTCATCCGATTCGCAGCACCTGGTGGCCGTGCTGCAGGACCATGTGCACCGGCTCGAGAACACCGTGCGCTGGCGCTGGCGCGCGAACGACGTGGCGATCTGGGACAACCGCGCCACGCAGCACTACGCCATCAACGACTACGGCGACGCGCGCCGCGTGGTGCGCCGGGTCACCATCGCCGGCGACGTGCCGGTCGGCGTGGACGGGCGCCGCAGCGTGGCCATCAAGTCCGGGACGCCCAAGAACGGCGAATCCGCCAATCACGCAGCCCCGGCGCGCGCGGCTGCGTGAACGGCCCCGGCGACCCACGCGGAGTATCCGATGCGCAATCCAGCACCACGGCGCCAGCTCAAGCTCGGCGCCTTCCTGCAAGCCACCGGCCACCATGTGGCCGGCTGGCGCCACCCCGGGGCCCAGGCCGATGCCGGCCAGAACCTGGCGCACTACGTGCGGCTGGCGCAGCGCGCCGAGGCCGCCGGCTTCGATACGGTGTTCCTGGCCGACGGCGTGGCGATCCGCTCGCTCGACGATGCCACCCTGCCCCGCACGGCGCGTGCCGCCAGCTTCGAACCGCTCACCCTGCTGTCCGCGCTGGCGGCGGTGACCGAGCGCATCGGCCTGGTAGCCACCGTATCCACCACCTATAACGAGCCGTTCCATGTCGCACGCAAGTTCGCCTCGCTCGATCACCTGAGCGGCGGCCGCGCCGGCTGGAACGTGGTGACGTCCTGGTCCGACGCCGAGGCGCGCAACTTCAGCCTGGACAAGCACCCCGAGCACGCGGACCGCTACGCCCGCGCCGAGGAATTCGTCGATGTGGTCACGGGGCTCTGGGACACCTGGGAAGACGACGCCTTCCTCTACGACAAGGACAGCGGCCTGCATTTCGCAGCCGGCAAGCTGCATGCGCTGGACCACCACGGCAAGCATTTCCAGGTGCGCGGCCCGCTCAACGTATCGCGCCCGCCGCAGGGCCATCCGGTGATCGTGCAGGCCGGCTCATCCGAGGCCGGGCAGGAACTGGCGGCCCGCACGGCAGAGGTCATTTTCACCGCCCAACAGTCGCTGGAAGATGCGCGCCGCTTCTACCAGGGCCTGAAAGGCCGGCTGGCCCGCTACGGCCGCACGCCCGACCAGCTCAAGATCATGCCGGGCGTGTTCCCGGTCATCGGGCGCACGGAGGCCGAGGCGAAGGAAAAGTTCGAAGCACTGCAGGACCTGATCCATCCCGCCGTCGGGCTGGCCCTGCTGTCGCAGAACCTCGGCGGCGTGGATCTCTCCGCCTACCCGCTCGACGGACCGCTGCCCGACGACCTGCCCGAGCCCAACGGCGCCAAGAGCCGCTTCCAGCTGGTGACCGGGCTGGCGCGCAGGGAGGGCCTGACCATCCGCCAGCTCTACCTGCGCGTGGCCACCGCGCGCGGGCACTGGTCCATCCACGGCACGCCGGCAAGCATCGCCGATCAGCTGCAGGCCTGGTTCGAGGGCGGCGCCGCCGACGGCTTCAACATCATGCCGCCGTGGCTGCCGGGCGGGCTGGACGACTTCATCGAACTGGTGCTGCCGGAACTGCGGCGGCGCGGACTGTTCCGCGATCGGTACGAGGGCAGCACCTTGCGCGAGCATCTTGGCCTGGCGCGGCCGGCGCATCCGCGCACGCTGGGGGATGGGCGGCGGGTGGCGTGACGGCGGAATACGAGGGGACAAGAGCCGGCACCGGGACCGGCTCCAGCTTGCCGACAAAGCCAAGGGATTTTCCGAAGCCGACCGGATGCGCCAAAAACGCTTGGATCGACGACGGCGTTTGCTCCTTCTGCCGTTGCGGGATACCTGGCAATACGAAATCAGCTTCTCGTGAGTTCCGGCTGTCGTGGCGCACCCAATACGGACATTGCATGACATAGCCAGAAAGATCAGAAGCGTTAATACTCTGGAAGAGTAATGTAACAAGAGGCTTCGTTCGCTACGGGAGTCTGGCCCGCATCCAATCCCAACGTGTTGGCGGCAACTTCACATAGCCGCTCTCATCAGAACCGGAAGTATCGTATATTACGCTATCGTCCCCCCAAATTATTTTTGGCCCGGGGTGTTTATATGTTCTTTCCGCCATTAGTTCCCCACTAAGCGCGTCATACAGGCGAAACAAAGTACCATACTCACTTGGCAAATAGCAGATTTCACCTATATAGGCACCGACAGACTCACGTTTACATTCGCGTGCAGCCGACCTATTTAGCGCATCACAGCCATAAGAAACAAGTAACACAAAAATTACAACCAAAATCGATAATATAAAAACCGACCCAATTCGTATTTTCAATTCAGAAAAAATTATCATAGATCAAACTCCACGACAATCGGACTTGGAAGCCTTATTAGCCGTTGCTCAAAAAATGGAATCCGCTTATCTGATTTTTCCATACCCCCCTCATCACCGGCCTTTCACTTTGCCAACGGGCATGTGCCGCGGGTTCTCCCCGACGATGCACGATGCCAAGAATTACCATGGTTTGGCAATAAATTCTTTGGGGAAATTCTGGTTTTTATATGGAAATATCAAAAAAACTGTCTTTTCTCGCAATCCAGCGCGCTCATTGGCGGCGCGACCATGGAGAACCGCGATATGCAAGAGGAAACGCTAGAGCCCTCGATTAATGCCGAAATCGAGGCCGTGGCAACAGGACGCATTATGCTGCGCGCGCTCGACATGGATAACGGCGAGCCCGGCGCCGAGCCCGCATGGGGCTAAGGTATGCGCTCAATGGTTGACCCTCGCAGCGTGCCATCGGGATAGCGCAAGTGGTAGTCGTCGGGGTGCGCGTGCAACCATGCCGTCAAGGCTTGCCTCATGCCGCCGCCAAACTTTGCCGGTGCCCAGGCGAATACCGGCAGGCTGCGCCAAAACTGCCTGGAATAACGACGGCTGTCACGCCCTCTTGCCATCTGCCACAACCATTTCACTCAGCACCAGCGTCTCCTGGGCGAGCCCTGCGGCCAGCGAAAGCAGCTGGCGCTGTAGTTCCTCGTTCAGCTTGTCGGATGCGCCAGGCATGCCTGCGGAAGCTGCGGCATGATCGCTGGCCATGGACAGCAACGCGTGGAGCTGCGCCGCTTTCTCGGCGGCTAGGCTCAACGGGCTCTCGCACGGGGTGTGGGCGGTCAGGAACATGTCGGCGCCAGTGTACTGGGCGGTGATGCCGTAGCGGCTGTGCTTACACATGGGCGGCCTCCGAATGGGTGGCGCGCTGGCGCTTGGTGAGGCTGAGGACGTTGGTAACTGCGGCGTGTCCGGTACGGGCGAGCAAAGACTGGGGCATGAATATGCCTCCTACGTGGGCAAATGAAATGACCGCCTTGCGGCAGTCGTCCGCCTACGTTTTCAGGCTGTCAGACCCGGTCTCTGCTGTTTCAGAGACTCGCACAGTATAGCTCGGGCCGTAGCAAATCCGCCGCTCACGAACGTGCCGATTGTTTCAACTTTTGGCGAAGCCAACAACCGGCACCACAAAGCAAAAGCATGGGACCCGCCCCAACCGCCGGCCTCGGCTAGAAGACGTGCTTCATCCCAACCATGGCGCCCAACTGGTTGCCGCCAGCCGCCGGATTGGTGCCCGTCCCCGCGTTGCTGACGGACAGCGCGAGATTGCCGCCATTGTTGATAAATCCGGCGGTGCCGTAGACGGACGTGCGCTTGGTAAAGGCATAGACCCCGCGCGCCGCGAACAGCCAGGCCTTGTCGGCGCTGTTGTGATAGCGCAGGTTGAACACCTCGCCGTCGATGCTGAAGGCCGGCGTTACCTGATACGTCACGCCGCCGTAGAACATGTCGCTGACGGGCGTGGGGCTGGCCCGGTTGTCCCGGCGCAGCCAGCCCAGGCCGATCTTGGTGTCGCGGTTGAGCAGCACGTAGCCGTTGATGGACAGGCGATCGTCGGTCAGGCTGCTGCGGGTCAGGCCGGCGAAGGCGCCGGGCCCGCCGCGCAGTGAATCGTAGGCGGCCGCCACGCTCCAGGTCGCGGTGTCGTATTTGAGCATCGCGGACCACTCGCGGCAGGCGCGCTGGTCCGCTGGATTCTCCCCGGCGCAGTTGGTGCCGGATGGGCTCGGGCCCGCGTTGACCGTGTCGCGGCCAAAGCTGTAGGTGGCGCCGGCGGTCAGGCCGCCGAACGTGCCCTTGTACGAGATGGCATTGTCCGCACGCGCATTCGGGATATAGCTATCCAGCGAGCCCGAGCCGAAGGCATTCGGCCCCAGGATGTCGGGTTCGGCCATCGCCCAGAACAGCATGGTGTACTGACGGCCCAGCGCGACCTGTCCCCAGTTCCCGGCGAGCCCCACCAGCGCCTGGCGGCCGAACAGGCGCCCGCCCTGGTTGCTGGTGCCGCTGTCGGGCGCGAAGCCGGACTCCAGCCAGAACACCGCCTTCAGTCCGCTGCCCAGGTCCTCGGTGCCGCGCAGGCCCCAGCGCGACGGCACCGTGCCGGTCAGGTTCGGCATGCGAAAGACGTTGTTCTTCGCCGCGCCGATGTTGGAGAGGTATTCCACGCCGGTATCGACCACCCCGTATGCCGTCACGTTCTGCGCGGCGGCGACCATCGGAACCGCTGCGGCGATGGCAGCCACCATATAAGCTCGTTTCATTGTCTTCCCCTTGTTTTTTTCTTGCGTTCGGGGCAAGCCGGGGCCTGCCGCCAATTGTCGGCACGCTATTGCGTGTTCTGTGTTCTATTTGGTACCGCTGAGTGCGGACCAGCGCGAATCAGTGCGCGGCGATGCGCACCGCTTGCCCGTCGGCCGCCGGGGATTTGCCAAGCAGGCCGACGCTTGCAATGGCCACCAGCAGCGGCAAGGCGAAGGCGTAGTACAGGTTGGACGTCGGCCACCCCGCGTCCACCAGCGCGCCGGCGACCAGCGGCGCGAGCACCGCGCCGAAGCGGCCCATGCCGATCGACCAGCCCATGCCGGTGGTGCGGGTTTCCGCCGGATAGAGAATGGGCGCATAGGCATACAGGCCCACCATGCAGCCGAAGATGCCGCCGCCGATGAACAGGGCCAGCACGAAGGCCACGGACAAGGTATTGGCATACATGCCGAACGCCACCAGCAGGACGGCGGTCAATACGAAGCAGCTCCACAGCAGCGGCTTGAGGCCAAAGCGGGCGGCGAGAAAGCCGAACAGGGTGCCGCCGACGATGCCGCCGACGTTCAGCAGCACGCCGCCGGTGATCCCTTGCTGCGCGGACATGCCTGCCGCCACCAGCAGCTTCGGCGTCCAGCTGAGCACGAAGTAGAAGCTGAACATCACCAGGAAGAACGACGTCCAGATCATCAGCGTCTGCATCGCAAGGCGGCCGCCGAACAGGCTGCGCACCCCGCCCCCGGCAACCGCCTGCGCCGCGGCACGCGCCGGCATCTCGGCAATGCGATCGCGCCCCATGCCGGCGAGCAGCCTGTTGAGCTTGTCGAGCGCGCCGGCGGGACGCCTGGCGATCAGGAAATCCAGCGACTCCGGCAGGCGGGCCAGCACCACCGGGATCATGGCCAGCGTGACCAGCGCGCCAAACACGAAGACGCTGCGCCAGCCGTAGTGCATCAGCAGCACGCCGGCAATGGCGCCGCCAATGGTCGCGCCGACCGGATAACCGGTCGCCTGCAGCACGATCGCGGTGCTGCGCCACTTGTCGGAAGCGTACTCGCCGGTGATGACATTGATGCTGGCCAGCATGCCGCCGATCCCGAGGCCGGTGATCGCGCGCATGGCGGCAAGCTGGGTGACGCTCTGCGCGAACGCCGAGCAAAGCATGCCCGCCGAGATCGTCACCAGGCAGATCAGGATGACGGGGCGGCGCCCGAGCCGGTCGGCCCACGGCGCCAGGAACAGCGATCCCGCCGCCATGCCGAACAGGCCGGCACTGAGCAGCACGCCGATCTCCTTGCCGCTCAGGTGCCAGTCGGCCGAGATATGCGAGGCGGTGAACGCCATCGCCAGCACGTCAAAGCCGTCGAGCATATTGAGCACGATGCAGATCGCGATTGCCATGATCTGGAACCGGCTCATGGCGCCTTGATTGATGGTTTCCCTGATGTCCAGCTTCATTGTCTACCTCCATGTATTTTTTTAATGAAGAAGCACTGCATAAAAAAGCACTGCAACTACAGATCAAGCACAAGCAGGCTCGTCCTCGCACGTGAACAGCAAGGCAGGAACTGGTCGTTGGCGGCGCGCTCCTCGTCGGTCAGGTACGCATCGCGATGGTCCGGCTCGCCCGCCAGCACACGCGTCAGGCAGGTCCCGCAGACGCCCTGCTCGCAGGAGGTCTGGATCTCCACGCCGTTGGCTGACAGCGCCTGCACCACCGTCTGGTCCGGCTCGACATCGATGACCAGCCCGGAGCTCTCCACCTTCACCTGGAATGCCCCCTTGGCGGCGCCAGGCGCCTGCGGCGCGGCGAAGTATTCCCGGTGCAGGTTCGCATCGCGCCAGCCGGCTTCCTTCGCCTGGCGAAGCACCGCGTCCATGAAGCCGGCGGGGCCGCACACGTAAAGGTGCGTGCCGGCCTGGGGGGCGGCCAGCAGTCGCGGCAGGTCGGCGCGATGGCCGGCCGGCTCGTCGACGTAAAAATGCGTGCGGCCCCTGAGATCGTCCTGGGCGAGCCGTTCGCGGAACGCCGTGTGCTCCGGCGTGCGGGTGCAGTAATGCAGCTCGAACGACGCGCCGGCGTGCGCAAGCTGCTGGGCCATGGCGAGGATCGGGGTGACACCGATGCCACCGGCCAGCAGGATGGAGTGCCCTGCATCGGCTTGCAGCGGAAAGTGGTTTTTCGGCTCGCTGATCTCGACCATGGCGTCCGGCTCGAGCGCATGCATGGACGCCGATCCGCCACGGGAGGCAGGATCGCGCAGCACGCCGATCCGGTAGCGGTGCGTCTCGGCAGGGTCGTTGCACAGGGAGTACTGGCGCACCAGTCCGTTGCCGACGTGCACGTCGATGTGCGCCCCGGCGGTAAAGGACGGCAGCTGGCTGCCGTCGGGCGCGACCAGATCGAACACGGCGATGCCCGACGCCGCGGCGGTCTTGCTTGCGATCCTGACCAGCATCATGCGCCCTCCGCCGGCCGCGACTGCGCTTGTTCCTGTTGCAGCAGGCGGTCCAGCACCCTGCGCGCCTGCACGCCGCCAGCGTCGATATTCAGTTTGAGGAGCCTGCGCTGGGGGTTGGCCAGCAGATTGCGCTGCTGCGCTTCCAGCATCTCCAGGTCTTCGGCGAAGATCTTGCCCTGCCCTGCGCGGATGGTTTCGGTCAGTTCGGCATCGTCGGCCTTGAAGTTGCGCGCCATGCCCCAGAAGTACCAGATCGAGGTCTCGGTCTCCGGCGTAATGAAGTCCACCACAATGCTCGACGCCTTGTGCTGCGGCTCGGCGTGATAGCCGCCCTTGCCCGCATGCGCCACACCGACCTCGATCATGACGTGGCTCGGCGGCGCGAAGCGGCAGATCTGCCAGCGGTCGCAAGGCACGTCGTCGGCCAGGCCGTTGCCGCGCAGCGCGGCGGCCCAGAACGGCGGCGGCATGATGCCTTCCATGTGCCGGCTGGTGACGACCGTATCGCCGTCCGTACGGGTGGACGGCGCGGATTCCTCGATCTCCGTCTGGCCGATGCTGGACGCATGCACATAGGTCTCGTGCGTGAGGTCCATCAGGTTGTCGATCATCAGGCGGTAGTCGCAGCCGATGTGATACAGGCCGCCGCCGTGGGCCCAGTCCGGGCTCACGGCCCATTCGAGATGAGGGATCAGCGCGGCGTCGGCCAGCGCGGCGTCGCCGGGCCAGACCCAGACGAAGCCGTAGCGCTCCACCGCCGGATAGCTGCGGATCGACGGAAAGCCGCCCACGCGCTGCCCGGCCATGCCCGCGCACTTGCCATCGCGGCCCATGGTCAGGCCGTGGTAGCCGCACACCAGTTGCCCTTCGCGCACGAAGCCCAGCGAGAGCGGCGCGCCGCGGTGCGGGCAAAAGTCCTCCAGCGCGGCGACGGTGCCGTCGCCGTCGCGGTACAGCACCATCTTCTCGTTGCAGATCGTGCGGCCGAGCGGCTTGCCTGCGAGTTCGTCGGGCGTGCAGGCGACATACCAGGTATTTTTCAGGAACATGACTATCCCCTCCCGGCGCCCGAGGCGCCAGGAATCAGTTGCGTTGCGAATGAGAGTGGTGGTGAGCCGGTGGGTGAGCCGGGTGCGCTCAGGCCGTTCGGCCCGCGCGCCGGATCAGGCTGCCACCGAGCACCTGCGACATCGCCTGCTGGTTCTGCAGGGCGATCTTGAGGTTGCGGTTGGCGATGCGGCTGTGCTCGCGCATCAGCGCTTCGGCGCGCGCGCCTTCGCGCTGTTCGATGGCCTCGACCACGGAGCGGTGCTGGGCCTGGGCGAGCAGCAGCATCTCGCGCGCGCTTTCGTCGATGGACTGCACCATGACGAAGGCGCTTGCGGAGGCGAACGGCATATTGGTGACCTTCTCGATCTGCCGTGCCACCAGCGCGCTGCCGGCCGCTTCGGCCAGCAACTGGTGGAAGCGCTCGTTGAGGTCGACGTATTGGGAGAACTTCACCGCGGTCAGCTCGCCGGTGAGCGCGATATCGATCTGCGCGATGCAGTCGCGCAGCGCGTTCAGCATGGTCTGGCCCACGCCGCGCTCGGCGGCCAGCCGTGCGGCCAGGCCTTCCATGGTGCCACGCAGTTCGATGGCGTCGCTGATCTCGCTCTCCGCGAAGGAACGCACCGCAAAGCCACCGGAGGGAATCGGCTCGACCAGCCCCTCTTCCTGCAGGCGGATCAGCGCCGCGCGGATTGGCGTGCGCGACACGCCGAGGCGGTCGACCACCCACAGCTCGGAGATGCGCCCGCCGGCCGGCAGCTCGCCGCCGAGGATCAGCTCGCGCAATCCGAGCAGGGCCCGGACCGCCTGCGAGGCGCTGGCGCCGGCCTTGCTGTCACTGAGGTTGTCGTTGTCCGTATCCATGATGCTTGTCTCTGTGGGGGCTTGCCGTGCCGCGCAGGACCAGGCGGCACTTGACGGATACAGAGTGTATTCATTCGGAACGAGGGAGGCAATGCCAAAGCAATGATTTGAGGGTAAACATGGATATCGAGTGCCGAAAACGGCCTAAACTCCTCGCGAAGTCCTGCCCGGAAACCGAGAATGCCATCTCATCACAATTTGTTGTATACAACATGGATTCAAGGACTTAGCCGAGTTTCCACCCTCGTGACGCCGGGCCTGCACCCCTTGCTGACCCGCCACCAGCCCGAACGCCATGCCGAAGACCGGAAACGACAAAGGCGGCCCGAAGGCCGCCTTTGTCGTTACGCTGCTTGCGCCGGAGGGATAACCCTTCAGTGCACCATCATATTGCTGTTCATGTTGTGCATGATCCACAGCGAACCCGCCACCACGATCAGCAGGATCAGCGCGGTGAAGGCCAGGGCCATCACGTTCCAGCGCTGCTCCGAGGAGCTGTCCAGATGCAGGAAGTAGACCAGGTGCACGACGATCTGCACCACGGCCAGGCCGAGGATCACGGCCAGCGTGGTGGAGGCTTCCAGCGTGCCGCCCATCACCAGCTTGAACGGGATGACGGTCAGGATCACCGCCAGCACGAAGCCGATCACGTAGGACTTGACGCTGCCGTGGCTGGCGCCGGCCGACGTGGTGCCGTGCGAGCCATGCGCGGCGGTAGAGACGTTGCTGTGTTCCATTTACATCGCTCCCATCAGGTAGACCACGGTGAACACGCCGATCCAGACGATGTCCAGAAAGTGCCAGAACAAGGCGAAGCAGGCCAGGCGCTTGGTCATGGTGGCGGTCAGGCCCTTGCGGGAAATCTGCCACATCAGCACGGCCATCCACAGCAGGCCGCTGGCCACGTGCAGGCCGTGGGTACCCACCAGCGTGAAGAACGACGACAGGAAGGCGCTGCGCTCGGGACCCGCGCCCTCTGCGATCATGTGATGGAACTCGTTGATTTCCATGCCGATGAACGCCACACCCAGTGCGAACGTGACCGCCAGCCAGAACTGCAGGCGGGCGCGCTGGCCGTTGTGCAGCGAGATCATCGCCATGCCCGAGGTCAGGCTGGAAAACAGCAGCAGGAACGTCTCGACCAGGACGTAGTTCAACTCGAACAGTTCCCGGCCCGACGGACCGCCCGCCACTTCGCCGCGCAGCACCGCGAAGGCGGCGAACAGGCCGGCGAAGATGATGCAGTCGCTCATCAGGTACACCCAGAAACCGAACACCGTATTGGCGCTGGTGTCGTGGTGGGCGTGGTCGTGCGAATGATCGTGCGAGTGGGCATGCGCCTCGGCGGCGCCATGCGCGGGATATCGCTGTAGGACTTCAGTCGTCATGGTTCAGGCCTGTGACGCGATGCGCTGGAAATGGGACGCTTCGACTGCCTCGACTTCGCGTGCGGGCACGTAGTAGTCGATATGGTCGTCGTTGCTGCGGAAAATAAAGCTGGCGATCATGCCCACCAGGCCAACCACCGCCAGCCACCAGATATGCCAGGTCAGCGCAAAGCCGAACACCAGGCTGAAGGCACCGATGAAGAAGCCGGCGCCGGTGTTCTTCGGCATGTGGATCTGCTCGTAGTGCGCCTGCATCTGTGGCACTTCGCCACGCGCCTTCATGTCGGCGAAGGCGTCGAGGTCACGCACCACCGGGGTGTGCGCGAAGTTGTAGAACGGCGGCGGCGACGAAGTCGCCCACTCCAGGGTACGGCCACCCCAGGGATCGCCGGTGACGTCGCGCAGTTCATTGCGGCGGCGCACGCTGACCACGATCTGCAGGACCTGGAACACGATGCCGAGGCCAACGAAGAGCGCGCCAACCACGGCCACGTACAGGTACGGGTTCCACGCCGGGTTATCGGTGTGGTTCAGGCGACGGGTCATGCCCATGAAGCCCAGCGCGTACAGCGGCATGAAGGCCAGGTAGAAACCGATGATCCAGCACCAGAACGCGCACTTGCCCAGGCGCTCGTCGAGCTTGAAGCCGAAGGCCTTGGGGAACCAGTAGGTGATGCCGGCCAGGTAGCCGAACAGCACGCCGCCGATGATCACGTTGTGGAAGTGGGCAATCAGGAACAGGCTGTTATGCAGCACGAAGTCAGCCGCCGGCACTGCCATCAGCACGCCGGTCATGCCGCCGATCACGAAGGTGACCATGAAACCCAGCGTCCACAGCACGGGCGTGGTCATCTGCACGCGGCCGCGGTACATGGTGAACAGCCAGTTGAAGATCTTCACCCCGGTCGGGATGGAGATGATCATCGTGGTGATGCCGAAGAACGCGTTGACGTTGGCACCCGAACCCATGGTGAAGAAGTGGTGCAGCCAGACCAGGAACGACAGCACCATGATGGCGCTGGTCGCATAGACCATGCCCTTGTAGCCGAACAGCTTCTTGCCCGAGAACGTCGAGATGATTTCCGAGAAGATACCGAACGCCGGCAGGATCAGGATATACACCTCGGGGTGGCCCCAGATCCAGATCAGGTTCACGTACATCATGGCGTTGCCGCCCATCTCGTTCGTGAAGAAGTGCATGCCCAGGTAGCGGTCAAGGCCCAGCAGGCCCAGCGTGACGGTCAGCACCGGGAAAGCGGCGATGATCAGTACGTTGGTGCACAGCGCGGTCCAGGTGAACACCGGCATGCGCATCAGGGTCATGCCCGGGGCGCGCATCTTGAGGATGGTCACCAGGAAGTTGACGCCGGTCAGCAAGGTGCCCAGGCCCGAGATCTGCAAGCTCCAGAGGTAGTAATCCACCCCCACGCCAGGGCTGTACGCGATCCCCGACAGCGGCGGATAAGCCAGCCAGCCGGTACGCGCGAACTCGCCGACGCCCAGCGACACGTTGACCAGCATCGCGCCGGCCACGAACAGCCAGAAGCTCAGCGTGTTGAGGAAGGGGAACGCCACGTCGCGCGCGCCGATCTGCAGCGGCACGACCAGGTTCATCAGGCCCGTCATCAGCGGCATGGCCACGAAGAAGATCATGATCACGCCGTGGGCGGTGAAGATCTGGTCGTAGTGCTCGGGCGGCAGGATGCCGGGCGCGCCATTGGTGGACAGCGCCAGCTGGGTACGCATCATGACGGCATCGGCGAAGCCGCGCAGCAGCATGATCAGTGCAACCACCGAATACATGATGCCGATCTTCTTATGGTCCACCGAGGTGAACCACTCGCTCCACAGCCATTTCCACTTGCCGAAATAGGTGATCAGGGCGAATAAGCCCAAGCCACCCAGGGCCACCATCGACAACGTGCCCATGATGATGGGCTCGTGGAACGGGATGGCATCCAAACTCAATTTGCCAAACATCTTAACTCCTAGGAATTCGAGCCCGGCGCCGGCGTAGCGGGCGCGGCCATGGACACCTCCTGGCTCACGCCAAGGGTGTTGCGCGAGGTGCAGACAGGACCGAACGAGGTGCCGTTACCGGCGATCGCGCCGCCTGCGCCGTCCATGTACTTGTGCAGGATGCCGTGGTACAGCTGCGGATCGACCTTGGCGTAGAGCGCCACGGGATTCTTCTCGCTCGGCTTGGCCAGTTCGCTGTAGTCGGCCAGGGTGAGCTGGCTGGACGAGGCGCGGACCTGCTTGACCCATTGTTCGAAGTCGTAGTTGGAGACTGCCTTGGCCTTGAACTTCATGCCGGAGAAGCCGCCACCGCTGTAGTTGGCGGACATGCCGTCAAAGGTGCCGTTCTCGTTGGCGATCAGGTGCAGCTTGGTCTCCATGCCCGCCATCGCATACACCTGGCTGCCCAGTTGCGGGATGAAGAAGGAGTTCATGATCGAATCGGACGTGATCTTGAAGTTCACCGGGGTGTTGGCCGGGAACGCGATCTCGTTGACCGTGGCGATGCCCAGGTCCGGATAGATGAACAGCCACTTCCAGTTCAGCGCTACCGCCTCGATCGTGACGGGCTTGACGTTGGATTCGATGGGCTTGTACGGGTCCAGGTCGTGCGAGGACTTCCACGTGATGATGCCCAGCACCAGGATGATCAGGCAGGGGATCAGCCAGACCACCACTTCGATACCGGTGGAGTGCGACCAGTCCGGCTCGTAGCGGGCCGACTTGTTGCTGGCGCGGTACTTCCAGGCGAAGGTGAAGACCAGCACGATCACCGGCACCACGACGAGCAGCATCAGCCAGGTCGCGATCAGGATGATGTTTTTCTCGTCGATGCCGATCTGGCCCTTCGGATCTAGCACGGTCATGTTGCATCCGGCCAGCAACAGGCCGGCGCAGGGCAGTAACCGCGTCCAACGCGGAAGTCTGGGTATCTTCATGTCACGACTGGTTTAGTTGGCCACGGTACGGCATGCGGCGCAGTTTCACTGCCTGATGCGGGCGCAAGAGGCGGGCTTAAAGGCTTAAGGCTGGGGAAATCTTGATCAAGCTGCCTGCGCGCCGGGCGAAGCGCCAATCAGGGGCAGGCTGGCTTGGTCCTTATCGGACGGATCGTTGTGGGACAGCGGTGGTCCGCACAGGAAGATGTTTGCGTGGCGACGCCCGATCTGTCTGCCCGAGGGGCAAACGGGGTATCTGGGTGAGGGTCTCGGTACGTCTGACATCGTGGCGCGAAATCTACCGCAACGCAGCATAGAGGGTAAACCCGTGATGTTGAACACACTGTTCATAAAATCGGACAATGCAGCTTCCCCTCGCATCGCACTGCCAACAACATGCATTCCGAGAACATTTCTGACTGCGGCAAGGTGTCGCAGGGGTGTGCGCGCTTGAAATCGCCTGGGGCGAACACGGCATCGTTGCCGCGCGATCCGACCAGGGGCCAATGCGGTTTTCCATGCGGTTGCGAGCCTTGCGGCCAGGCTGCACCCCGGTTCGTACTATCCAAATGCAATAAGCTTCCTTCCCCTCCTTGCGCGATTTCGTAACCATAGGGGCCACTTGCCAAACCCCAAACCGGGGTCCAAGACCCCCTCCCGGAGAAATCGCATGCATTCCTTCCGCCACTGGCTGCCTGCCGCTGGCCGCGCCCTTGCTGTCGCGGTGCTGTCCTGGTCCGCCGCCGGCCATGCCGAGCAGGCGGTACGCGTCGGCTACCAGAAAGCCGGCCTGCTGGCCGTGCTCAAGGCCCAGGGCTCGCTGGAGAAGAAGCTCGCGCCGCTGGGCTACAAGGTGGAGTGGAAGGAATTCCCTGCCGGCCCGCAGTTGCTGGAGGCGCTCAACGCCGGCAGCGTCGACTTCGGCTACACCGGGGCGCCGCCGGCGGTGTTCGCCCAGGCCGCGCGCGCCAGCTTCGTCTATGTGGGTGCAGAGCCCGGCGGCAAGACCAATGAGGCACTGTTCGTGCTCGATAAGTCACCCGTGCGCAGCGTGGCCGATCTGAAGGGCAAGCGCGTCGCGCTGCAGAAGGGCTCCAGTTCCAACTACCTGCTGGTGCAACTGCTCAGGAAGCATGGCCTGAGCTTGCAGGATATCCAGCCGATCTACCTGCCGCCGGCCGATGCGCGGGCCGCCTTCGAGAGCGGCAGCGTGGACGCCTGGGTGGTCTGGGACCCGTACTACGCGCTGGCGCAGAAAGCGCTGAAGGTACGCACCATCGCCGACTATGAAGGCGTGCCCTCCCCGTTCAACTTCTACGAAGCCGGCAACGGCTTCGTCAAGACCCAGCCGCAGATCGTCAACGCCATTCTCGAACAGTTGCGCGCCACCGGCCTTTGGGTGGTGAAGAACCCCGCCGAGACGGCCGCGCTGCTGGCGCCCGCCGTGGGCCTGGAGGTCCCGGTGGTGGAGGCCTGGCTCAAGCGCGTGCCCTATGGCGCGACGCCGGTCACGCCGGAGGTGGTCGCCAGCCAGCAGCAGGTGGCCGACCTGTTCCACCAGCAAAAGCTGATCCCGGCCCCGATCAAGGTGAGGGACAACGTCTGGCAGGCAAGCTTCCCGCTGGCCAGCCAGTAAGCGGACAGGCAGCGGACCGGTGCGGCCCGCTGCCGTGACAGGCGGGAGCCACGACTGCTACCATGCCCGCTCCTGAGTACCCTTCCAACAAGAAGAAAGCAGACATCATGAAAATCGAGACAATCGCCGTCCACGGCGGCTATTCCCCGGATCCCACCACGCGTGCCGTTGCCGTGCCGATCTACCAGACCGTTGCCTATGCGTTCGACAACGCGCAGCATGGCGCCGACCTGTTCGATCTCAAGGTGCCCGGCAATATCTACAGCCGCATCATGAACCCCACCAACGACGTCCTCGAGCAGCGCCTGGCCGCGCTCGAAGGCGGCGTGGGCGCGCTGGCGCTGGCGTCCGGCATGGCGGCCATCACCTATGCCATCCAGACCATCGCCGAGGCGGGCGACAACATCATCTCGGCCAGCCAGCTGTATGGCGGCACCTACAACCTGTTCGCGCACACCCTGCCGCTGTCGGGCATCGAGACCCGCTTTGCCGACGGCCGCAACCCCGCCGCCTTCGGCGACCTGGTGGACGAGCGCACCAAGGCGATCTTCGTCGAGTCGGTGGGTAACCCGCTGGGCAATATCGTCGACATCGAAGCCATCGCCAAGGTGGCGCACAGCCACGGCATTCCGCTGATCGTCGACAACACCGTGCCCTCGCCCTACCTGTGCCGGCCCTTCGAGCATGGCGCCGACATCGTCGTGCACTCGCTCACCAAATACCTGGGCGGCCACGGCAACAGCGTGGGCGGCGCCATCGTCGACAGCGGCAAGTTCCCCTGGGCCGAGCACAAGGCGCGCTTCAAGCGCCTGAACGAACCCGATGTGTCCTACCACGGCGTGGTCTATACCGAAGCGCTGGGCGCAGCCGCCTACATCGGCCGCGCGCGCGTGGTGCCGCTGCGCAATACCGGCGCCGCGCTGTCGCCTTTCAATGCCTTCCTGATCTTGCAGGGCATCGAGACGCTGGCGCTGCGCCTGGACCGCATCACCGAGAATGCGCTTGCCGTGGCACGCCACCTGAAGGCCAGCCCCAAGGTGGAATGGGTCAACTTCGCCGGCCTGCCCGAGCATCCCGACCACGCGCTGGTGCAGCGCTACCTGGGCGGACGCGGCCCGGGCATCCTGTCGTTCGGCCTGAAGAGCGGCGGCCGCGAAGCCGGCGCGCGCTTCCTCGATGCGCTGCAGCTGTTCACGCGCCTGGTCAATATCGGCGACGCCAAGTCGCTGGCGACGCATCCGGCCTCCACCACGCACCGCCAGCTCGACGCGGCCGAACTGAAAGCGGCCGGCGTCAGCGAGGACATGGTGCGCCTGTCGATCGGCATCGAGCATATCGACGACCTGCTGGAAGACCTGGAGCGCGCGCTGGCCGCGGCCTGAGGCGCGGCTGGGTAGCGCCAGGGCGCACCAGTCGAAGAGGCCGGCGGCACGTGGTGCCGCCGGCCTCCTTGTTTTCAACCCGTGGCAAGGGTAGCCACCGGAAGCGCCTTCGCCACCTTGGGCAAAGCACAAATAAAAACGCCCGCCGTTTCAGGCGGGCGCAAACCCAATTCCCTGGCGGGAATGGAGGAGACGATTCAATCTTAGCGGCAATACGGGTTATCCCGCAACGACGCAATTGCCATATGCATATACCGCGACGCAATGGCCGCCGCCCGCCTCCCTCGTTTTATGCGGCTGCGTTATAAGACCATGCATTTTTACTCGTTCCTTGAACGTATCAACTTCCCTACAATGACCTCCTCATCTGCCGCCATGCCGGCAGCAACGATGCACGCAAACGAATAAGGGGAGCTTTGATGAAAATGGGTTTCGGGATTCGACTGATTGCCGCCGTCCTTGCGCTCGGCGTTATCCAGACCGCCGGCGCCGCCGATCCGGACAAGAAGGAAATCCGCTTCGGCGCCACCGCCGGCCCGTATTCCGACCAGATCCGCTACGGCATCAAACCCCTGCTGGAAAAGAAGGGCTACAAGGTCACCATCGTCGAGTTCAGCGATTACGTGCAGCCCAACCTGGCGCTGGCCGATGGCGCCATCGACGCCAATGCCTTCCAGCATGTGGCCTATCTGAAGAAGTTCTCCGGCGACCGCAAGCTGCAATTGTCCGAAGTGATCCAGGTGCCCACCGCCCCCATCGGCATCTATAGCCGCAAGCACAAAGCGCTGACCGAGGTGAAGCCGGGCGCTTCGGTGTCGCTGCCCAACGATCCCTCCAACCTGGCGCGCGCCATCGCCATGCTGCAGCAGATCGGCTGGATCACGCTGAAGGCCGGCACCGACCCCATCCGCGCCAGCGAGCGCGATATCGAAGGCAACCCGCACAAGCTCAAGCTGATCCAGCTCGAAGCCGCGCAATTGCCGCGCTCGCTCGACGACGTGGACTACGCCTTCGTCAACGGCAACTTCGCGCTCTCCTCCGGTCTCAAGCTGACCGAAGCGCTGAGCCTGGAGAAGATCCCCGACTACTACATGAACCTGGTCGCCGTGCGCACCGCCGACACCGGCAAGCCCTTCGTCAAGGACATCCGCGAGGCCTACCAGTCGCCGGAATTCAAGGCCACCACGCAGCAGCGTTTCGCGGGCTTCCTGCCGCCGGCCTACCAGCGTTGAGCATTTGAACATTGCGTGTTGAGCGGCGCACCGCCGCTCCCACCCGCTGCGAGCCCCCATGCGGGGCTCTTTTTCATCCGGACCTCAGGGCTCGCGCGCGGGCCGCGCCCAGCGCCAGGGTCTCGGCAACCCAGTTGCTCAACAGCAGGAATGCCAGCATGCCGGTCAGCATGGCGCAGACCATGCCGTTGGCAACCCAAGGCACGCCCAGGCCCAGCGCGAGCTTCTCCATCGCGGACATGCCCAGCACCATCAGGACCGACATGGCGCCGAACTCCAACGCGATGCGCAACGCCGCCAGCAATGCCGCCCCCGTCCTGCCGCGCCGGGCGCCACGCGGAACACCGCCACGCCGGAAAACGATCAGGGCCAGCATCGCCATCATGGTCACCGGGAACCAGCGCAGGTGGCCAAGCAGCTGGTCCCAGCCGAACCCCGCGGACTGGCCTGCGCCGCACAGGTAGAGAATCGCCTCCGGCGGCACCCGCGAGAAATCCAGCGCCGTCCCCGCGCTGGTCACCACGATGCAGAACAGCATCGTCCCGCGCACGCAACGGTGAAGCCGCCAGGCCGCAGCGGCATACCTGGCGGCGCCACAGGCGATCGCGCTGCAACAGCTCCATACCCAGCTGGCCTGGGCACCATGCACCAGGACGGGCAGATCGCCGGCGGCAAAGCCCAGCAGCGCAAACAGCAGCACGCGCCCGGCCAAGCCGGGCCGGCCCGTCAGCACCAGCCGAAACCCATGCAGCCGGCCGCGCAATTTCGCATCCATGGCATCGCTCCGCGTCACAACAGTCCGCGCCCGTACTACCGGATATAGAAGAGATCGACGACCGCCCGATTGCCGAGAACCAGGCCATCCAATCCGGAGCCACCCCACCCACCACGAATCCGCAAGCCACCAAGCCCTACACGCCAGCCTCCTGCAAGGATCGCTTTCCTTTGGTTACTCTTCTTTACGAGCGGGCGGGTAGAGAGAGATTCATGAATTGGAGTTTGCCTAGTTATAGTTTTTTATGGGAATGATTTAGGGTTGCAGGGCCAAAAGGCGGAGTGGCGTCGGGCTCTTGGGCACATGGAGGTGTCACTTTTCTTTACTCGTAAAGAAAAGTAACCAAAAGAAAGCGACCCCTTGCAGGGGGGCTGGCTTGTCGGGCTCGCCGGCTTTGCGGATTCGTGGTGGGCGCGTCAGTCCTGCCTGACTGCTGGCGCTACCGGCGCGAACGGCATTGCCAATGCGGATGGCACTGGTTTCAGTATAGCGCCCCTGATGGCAATGGCCCGTGGTAGCTCACGCATCTGCCGTTACCGGCGCGAATGACCACTGCCTCCCGATCCCTGCTGGTTTCGTCGTGGGCACGGTGGCCCCGGCTTGAATCTGAGTGCGCTAAATCTGGAGCCACCGCGCCCACGACGAAACCCGTGCCGTTCATGATCAAGTGGCCATATAAACCGGTAACGGCAGATGCATGAAAGGGCAAGGGAGTTCGTCATTCATGGGTCATACAATGAAACCACCGTCATCCGCAGCGGCAATGCCATTCGTGCCGGTAGCGCCAGCAGTTTATTAGAACCGCCGCGCCCACCACGAATCCGCAAAGCCACCAAGCCCGATAAGCCAGCTTCCTGCAAGGATCGCTTTCTTTTGGTTACTTTTCTTTACGAGTAAAGAAAAGTGACACCTCCATTTGCCCAAGAGCCCGACGCCACTCCGCCTTTAGGCCCTGCAACCCTAAATCAGGTCCCTAAAAAACCCCGAGACAAAAACAGGCAACCACTCCACTCCATTTTTTCAAACAGCCATTAAGGCTACCGCCTCCCCCTTATCGCCTATCTCAACTCAACCCGAAACAGATTCCTGCCACCCGCCGTGGCCGCGGCCGCCAGCGGCTGACCCTGCCTGAGCACGCCATCGCGCGTACGGATCTCCACCTCGAAACTGGCAGCCTGCACCGACTCCGCCCTGAACCCATGCAGCGGGAAGAACGCCCTCACTTCAAGATGCGTCTGGCAGTTCGCGCAATATTGCACGCTCCAGCGGCTCAGCACGGCCTCCGTCCCTACCGGATATCTCTTGCCGTCGATCGTGGCGTAGGCGGTCACCAGGAACGAGCCGCGGATCGGTGCCCGATTGATCCCGGACACCTGGATCACGTTGCGGCTGTCTCCGGTGGCGGCCTCGCTCTCAAGCAGCGCTTTCGGCTGGCCTTCCAGCGAGCCGGGGCCATAGGTAAAGCCCAGCTGCGTCTCGATATTGATGCAATCGAGCGACGTATAGGGCCGCTCCTTACCGTCCTCGTTCTTCTTGAAGGGGTCGAGCGGCGACGCCAGCGTCAACCAGGAATTGGGCTGCGTCCCGGGGGTCGGCCCCTGGTTGTCCACCGAATTGGTCCCCGGATATTCCGCCATGACCTCGAGGTGGTCGGTAAAGCCGTTGCGCTTCTGCCATAACCAGAACACGCGATCCACAAAGCAATGGTGAAAGTAGAAAATGGGATCCAGTCCTGCCGTATCGTTCTCGCCCATGTCGCCGTTGGCGCCTTCGATGGGGGAAAAGTCGCCCGCGTTCGGACCGCCAGGCACGTCGTACCCTCCAACAGCCAGGTGGATGCTGTTGTGCGGGGACTCCAGCGGGACAATGGGCGCGCTGCCGGCGGCGCGGTCCTCGTTCCATTGCGCTGCCGACGTGGTATTGGAAAAGACCGTGTAGTTGGGCGCGTCCAGGCAAGCGGCGTACTTGGCCTTCACGTTGGTGGGAATGACCCTTCCGTTCACCACGATATACGAAGTCAGCCAGTTCACCACATTGCGATTGAGAAGGTGCACATTCTCCTCGTGACTGGGATACCTGGCGTTGTGCTTCTCGGTCCTGGCCCGGTCCTGCCTGGTACCGACAAGGCCCGATAAAGGATAGCGAACCGTTTCGTAGCCACTTGGCTTGCTGTAGTTCGGGTCGTCGCCGTTGATATTGTCGGTAATGCCTTTGTTGAAAACGAAGGAGCGCAATGGATTGGGGATTTTCTCGCCGTCGAGCGTGAAGTTTTCCCGTGTCAGCGCCCATGGAATGCCGTGCTTCAGCGATGCCTCGCTGGTCTCATCCCAATAGGGCAGCATGACATCCCCGCACCCCTCGATGCTCTGCAAGGCAGCCTCCAGCTTGACCAGATAGACCCGGTGCCAGGTGGGGAACAGGATGTTGCCGTGGTTGCAATAGCCACCCCAGTAGGAGGAATTCCCCCAGCCCGCGCCGCGGAACGGTTCGCCGTGAAAGCCACCGAGCATGAAGAAGGAACGCGGATCGTCGGGAGGCAGTTCCTTGATTCCCTTCCACGCGCGCATCAGATCTTCCAGCGGCTTCTTGTCGCCCCGCATGTAGTCGTCCTGCAACGCCTCGAGCGAGCGGCGAACCTTGAGTCCCATTGCTTGCGCCATGATACGTCGTGCCTCCTTTGGGGGGGCGGAGCTTGCGGCCGGTGCGCCGGCTTCGATCGGCTCCGCGTTGATCATTATTTATGGTGTTGCAATAAATCCGTCCGCAAAAAAACTACCCGTCATTTAAATCGTATCTTTCAAATAAACGGCGACACCTCTCCGCGCGCCGTGCGATGGGTGCATCGATTAATCCCCTTGCTTGAAATACACGAGAAGACAGCGGCCCGGCATGCTTACCGTGAAACCGCACGCGGAAAAACGCAGATATTGATACACGATTCTACTTTTGGAACCAGAAACATCAAGGTAACGTTGCTAACATCAGAAGTAAGAAGCCATGCGCACCATGCGCACCATGCGTACTGGCGCGGCCAAGGCCAGACATCTCCCCGCATAAGCAAGCGCGAATTTCTTCCTTCCCGGCCGCCGTGAGCTGACCTACCCTGTGCGCTCATCGCACCTATGAATGCACTGGAGGAATGGCAATGGCGAAGGGCCTCGACAAGCGGCGGCGGCGAATCGTGGCGGGAGGCATGATCGCCACGGGCATGGCGGCGCTGCCGCTGCACGCGCAGACGGCAAGGCACACGCTGCGCATCGGCTTCCAGAAATCGTCGACGCTGATGATCCTGCTCAAGTCGCGCGAGACGCTGGAAAAGGCGCTGGCGCCGCTGGGCGCGTCGGTGCAATGGTATGAATTCACCTCCGGCCTGCCGCTGCTCGAATCCCTCAACATCGGCAATCTGGACCTGAGCGCCGACGTGGCCGACGCGGTGCCGCCCTTCGCGCTTGCCGCGGGCGCCAACCTGACCTACTACGCCATCGAGACGCCCTCGCCCGAGGCGCAGGCCATCGTCGTGCGGCAAGACTCCCCGATCAGGGAGATCGCGCAACTCAAGGGCCAGCGCATCGCCTTCGCCAAGGGCGCCGGCGCGCATTACCTGCTGCTCGAAGCGCTGGCCGGCGCCGGGCTGTCGATCCGCGACATCGAGCCCGCCTACCTGAGCCCGGCCGACGCGCGCGCCGCATTCGAGCGCGGCAGCGTGGCTGCCTGGGTGATCTGGGACCCTTTCCTGGCGGCGGTGCAGCGCCAGGCCAATGCGCGCATCCTGCGCGACGGCAAGGGGCTGTCCAGCTACCGGCGCTTCTACCTGGCCGCCACGCCCTATGCGCAGCGGCATGGCGCCGTGCTGGCGGCGGTCTACGACGAACTGCGGCGTGCCGGGGAATGGGTCAGGCAACATCCCGCTGCAGCCGCGCAATGGCACGCGCCGCTCATCGGGCTCGACGCGCCCACCGTGGAAGCGGCCAATCGCCGCCGCACCTACCAGGTGCAGACCGTGGACGCCGCTTCGCTCGACGAGCAGCAGCGTATTGCCGATGCCTTCGGCAGCCAGAAAATCCTGCCGCGCAGGGTGGTGGTGGCCGATTCGCCGGTGTGGCGGCGTACCTGAGGCTTGCCGGGAACGGCTGCGGACAAGGCCTGCTGGCGTTCGGAGCGCCGCCGCGGGCGATCCGTGGAGATGACGGCGGCGCAGGCCTGAGGGGCCGCGCCAGCCTCACAGCGGCTGCGGGCTGAATGCCGGCAGGACCGGCCATGCCAGCGTCGCCCAGACCCCTTTCGGCGGGGCCAGCAACTGGCGCAAGGCCGCCTCGTCGAAAGGCTTGCCCAAGGGGTCCGCCCGGAATGCCGCGACCCATTGCTGGCGGCCGGCGATAAAGGCATGCCCGAAGTCCTCCCAGCTGGCAAAGCAGTCCTGCGCGCGCTGGGCATTGAGCAACAGCACGCGCCATGCGGCCATGGGTTCGACCCACCCCATCAACATGACGTTGCGAGCGAAGAACGCCATCCGGACGCAGGCGAACGCCAGCGCGGCGCGAGGATCGTCGGTCGGCAACAGCGCATGCAGATCGGCGCGAAACCATCGCGACTCGAATACCTGGGCCAGATGCTGGCGCGCCTCGTCATCCGTTGCGTTGGCGCGGAATTCCATCTGGTGCAGCAATTGCACGCGGAAGAACTCGCGCGCATTGTCCGTCATATGGTCGGACGCAGGGTCGAAGAAGCCGGTCATGCCCGTGGCATCGACCATGGGCTGCGCCAGGGTCAATGCCCATTGCTTACGCGGGGTGAAAACGGCCGGACGCGAGGGGCGCAGGTAACGGTAGACCCGCCACAGCACAAAGCCCCCGAGAAGCAGGTAGAAGACGTTCATCAGCTTCGATGCTCCATTACCATCCCGGTTGCGAACCCCATTGCGAACCCGATTGCTGCCCCGCTTGCAATGCCATGATCTCCGCCGCCCGCGATAGCGACAGTTCCGGCCATGGCACGCCTTCGGTGGCGACTCCCGGGGCAATGCCATGCAGGCCGGGACCGTCTCCGTTCTTCATCAGCGCCTGCCTGGCGGCATAGCCGACCGCCGCCGCCCGTGGCGGACGCTCCGCCAGCAAGCCCGGCTGGCGCGCGGCGACCAGCCACTCCACCATCGGCGTCGGCGAGCGCAGCCTGACGAAGAGCTGCGGATGGCGCGCAACCAGGCGGGTCTGGGTTGCCGCATCGGTCACGTTTTCAATGCGCTCCCAGCCTGCCGGCGTGCGCACCACGCCGATGGCGATGCAGTCGGCCGGCGTTTCCTCGACGGTATCCAGCGCATTCAGGCAGGCCAGCACGTCTTCGACGTAGCGGTCGATGGGCGGCCGGTTCTGCTTGCCCTTGACCTGATCGATGGCGAGCGCGCCATTGGCCAGGACATCCACGCTGATCGTGATATGCGGCTGCCCGCCGGCATCGCGGAAACTCAGCAAGCGCATCCGCCGGTGCGCCACCGCTTCGGCATACCGCTCGCCGTAGCCACCGGCCAGCTCGCGCCGGTCGGCGAATTGTCCCAGGCAATGCCGCATGACATAGCTTTCGAAGGCCATTTCGGCACGCAGCGACGCGCTCTCCGGCAGGAACTCCACGAACACGCCATTCGGCGTCGGCAGCAAGGTGCGCAGCGCCTCGGGCTGGCTCTGGCGGTAGCCACGCTCGATACGCATGGCCATCTCGGCGTGTTCCCTGTCCCACAGCGCCAGTGCCTGCGGGCAGTTGATGCGGTCGAGCTTGCCGGCCAGGGCCGTGCCTTTGCGCGACATCAGGAATTCGACGAGCCGGGCTTCCAAGGCCAGCAGCTGCGGATCGGCGGGATCGACCCAGACCACGGGCGCCAGCGGAAGCGGCGTTGCCGCTGCGCCGCTGCCCGCCTTCGCCGAAGAAGCGAAACGGGCCACAACCCATTCCGGTATGGCCTCGGATCCCAAGGCCTGCCGTGCATCCGCGAGCGACTCCATCCTTCTTGCCGGCTCGAAGTTGGCAACGAGATGGCGATAGAAGTGGTTGAGCAGCCAGGCCCGCACAGCGGCATCGTCGCCGCGCGCCTGGCTGCGCGCGGCGATCCCCGATTTCAGCGCAGCGGCATTGAGCGCGTTGCGCGGCGCGTAGCCGACAGTCCGTGTGGCGGCGCTCATTTCCAGAATTTCCACCAGCCCTTGGCGGGAGCCTGTGCTTCGGCCCGGTAGCGCGCCAGCTTTTCCTCTATCGCCAGGGCGTCGGCGCGCTGGTCTTCGTTGCTGCGTGGATTGAGGACGAGTGTGCGCTCGTAGAGCACGATGGCCTCGGCCCGGCGCTGCAGCGCATCGAGCGTGGCGGCGCCCAGGCCGACAATCCAGGACGCCTGGCTGGCATTGACCTGCCGCTCAAGACGGCTCCACAAAGCCGAGGCTTGTTCCGGACTGCCATACGCCAGATTGAACGCCAATTGCAGACGTACGCCCAATGCGTCGGTGGACAGGTTGTCCTCGTCCAGGCCCTCGTCCCGCTGCCACTTCACCAGGCGCTCAAGCCAGATCGGGATCTCGCGGTCGCGATCGAGAGCGTATAGCGCCCGGGACACCGAGCCCAGGTACTCGTTGGGATCATGCCGGCTGTAGCCATGGTCGGCGGCGAAGTGCCAGAGCTGCTCGGCCGCGCTCACGGTGCCTTCCTGGTCGCCCATCTGGATCCGCACGTTCAGGACACCGGCATAGTGTTCGGCGAACGGGCTGGCCGCGATGCCCCGCAAATGCAGCTCGATGGCGTCCTGGTACCGCTGATCGTGGTAGCGATAGTTGATGGCCAGGTTGTTGCACAGCATGGAGTAGAGGTGCGCGCAGGCGTCGTACGGATGCCCGCTGCCGCTGGCGAAATAGCGCTCCATGCACCCCAGCGCCTGTTCGTAGGCAGCGGTCTGGAGCTTGATGAGATCGGCGTATGCCTCGTCCCGCGACCCCGCCGGGACACTGTCCAGGCCATCCTCCTCGAATGACCCGAACCAGACCCCGAGGTTGTAGCCCCACAACCCGCTCGGCAGGGAAGGGGGCGGCAGCTTCAGCGCCTGCACCGGCCCAAGCGACTGCACCCGTGCCATGAACAGCGAATAGGCCGTCCGGTTGTCCTCCATGCCGCCTTCCTGCGCCGCCGCATAGAGCAGGGCCGACTTCGTGGTGGCATCGATGCGTCCGGCATCGGCATCGTTCATGGCCGCCAGCCGCACGATCCACGGATGGCGTGGCGAACGCTGCTCGGCCAGCAAGCGCGCCGCGGCGAACACCGCTTGCAGGCCTTGCTCCTTGGCCCCCTCGCCAAAACCTTCAAAGGCGCCAAAGAGCGCCTCATGCACCGGCGAGAGGGCTCGCAGGTCCTGCCCGTTTTCCTGCGCCGCCGACACGAAGGCTTCCAGGGTCTCCGGCGTGTTGCAGGCCCGCATGACGCACAGGGGCCACCAGACGGAGTCGTCGGCCGCATCGGCCAGCCGCGCGTGCACCAGCCGCGCGGTGCCGTCCCACATCTCGGCTTCCAGCTGATAGATGTCGAAGAAGGCCCGGCGGCCCGCGTCTTCCGTACGCCGGTCCTCCATCAGCCACGGCAGTTCATATTCGATGAAGTCATCGCCGCCGTCCGAGGACAGGCTATAGCGCGCGGCGGCGCAGGCGCCCAGCGCGCCCGGCAGGTCTCCCTGCGCATACAGGGCGCGCGCCGCAAGCCTGGCCAGGCGCACTTCGATTTCGCGGCGCTGCGGCAAGGACCGCTCCGCCGTCAGCGCCGTTACGGCCTGCTGGAAGACCGCAAGACGCTCGGGCACGATCTCGATCAGGGTGCTGCCCAGGCGCAGCCAGTCGTCATCGTCGACATCCTGATCCGCATCGGTGGTCTGCAAGGCCTCGATTGCCGCGCCCGCCGCTGCGCGCGCCTCGTCGCGGCAGCCATTGCGCGAGAAGGCCCAGGCGCGCCGCCGCTGGTAATCGGCGTGGTCCCACGCACGGAAGGCAGCACGCTGCGCGACGGCCCCGTTCAATGCATTGCGCAACTCGACCGTCGCCAGCGCAATGTCCAGCTTGCCCAGCCCCAGGCTATCGAACAGACGGAGCTGCCGATATTCGTCTGCGTCCAGGTCCGGCATTTCCGCAACGATGGCGCGCATCTCCCCGAGCGCCAGCAGGGTGGCCTCGTCCTCGTCGAGATAGTTGGCGATCTGGAGGCGATAGAGTGCCAGGCGCATCCTGAGTTCGGCCCGCGCCTCGCGCGGCGCGGCTTCCAGCACGGCGGCGCCATCGTCATTGACCACCGCCCGCGCTGCCGCCGAATCTCCCGCGCGCATCCACAGCGCGTGCAGCCGGCCGATGGTGTCGAGCGAATCCGCCCGCAAAGGCCTGGCGCGCAACCTGGCCAGCAAATCGGACGCTTCGGTTGCATTGCCTTCTTCCAGATCGGCGTCGAGGCGGTCCAGCAATTGTTCAAGCTGAACACCTGTCAGCGCGTTGTCATTGAGATCCATATTCTTTTGCATTGTCCAGGGATTGCCTGAATAACCACGCGCTGGCCTTCCCTCTTCACGGCGTTTCCTCAATGCCGGCGCTTCGCTGCAGACGCCATAGAACGCCAGCTACGGGCGTTGCGGCGAATCCCCAGGGTTTCCTCTTACCTTCCCGGGCGCGGCTCGAAACGTCCCGGCCCGGGAAATCCGCCAGTCCAGCGCCAGCGACCCTAGCGGGGAATACCCTGTCAGGGCCCCCGCGGAGAGCATTCTACTGCACAAACGCCATGTTGGTGCTCGCTGGCAACCGATTGGCAAGGCAAGATCCGACCGCCGCTGGACAGCGGCCGCGCATCCGGTTGCGCATCCAGCGGCGCTGGCCGGCCTCCTCAGCGGCCGAGCGCTTTCGCCGTCTTGCCGGCGATGCCGAACTGCGTCTTGGGCACCTCGGTGATCATCACCCGCACCGATTCGATGGGCGCGCCGATCGATTCCACCGCCGCCTCGGTCAGCGCGCTGATCAGCCGGGCTTTCTGTTCTTCCGTCCTGCCTTCGATCAAGAAGACTTGCATGATGGGCATGGCATCGCTCCTGTTCCTGTTGTGTAAAGTCATTCCGGGACCGCTCCCGCGCCGCAGGCGCGGCCCGGAACAAAGCGGCCCCGAGCCACGGATGGCGGTCAGACGAAGCGCATCGACACCGTACCCAGATGCTGATAGCGCACCGTAACGCTGTCGCCCGCCGCCACCGCGATCGCCTCCGTCACCCCGCCGGTCATGATGAACGTGCCCGCCGGCAGCTCCCGCCCGCGTGCACCCAGCATATTGGCCAGCATGGCCACGCTGCTGGCCGGATGGCCCAGCACCGCCGCGCCGGCCGCGGTGGCGACCACCTCGCCGTTCTTCTCCAGCACCACGCCGAGATTCTTCAGGTCGAGCCCCTCGGCGCCGCGATGGGTGCCGCCGACCACGAAGCGCGCCGACGAGGTGTTGTCCGCGATCACGCTCTTCAGGTCGAAGCGGAAGTTCTCGTAGCGCGAATCGATCACCTCCACCGCCGGCAGCACGAAGTCGGTGGCCGCCAGCACGTCGCCGATATGGCAGCCGGGGCCCTTGAGCGGGTGCTTGAGCACGAAGGCGATCTCCGCCTCCACCTTGGGATGGATCAGCGCGGCGGTATCGATGGCGCCGCCGTCCATGCAGGCGCCGTAGTCGGTCAGGAAGCCGTAGACCGGATCGGTCACGCCCATCTGCCGCATCTTGGCAAAGGACGTCAGCCCCATCTTCAGGCCGGCGATGCGGGTACCCCGCGCTTGCTTGCGAGCCCGGATCGCGTCCTGGATGGCATAGGCGTCGTCCCAGTCCATCTCCGGATGGGTGTCGGTGATCTTGCGCACCGGCTCCCGCCTGAGTTCGGCGTTCTCCAGGTGCTCGGCAAGCTGCTCGATGGTGTCTTGGGTAAGGTTCATGGCAATGTCCCGCGCAACGCGGTAAAGAAATCAAATGAAGCGCACGCCGGCCGAGCCGATGCCGCCCAGGCTGATGCGCAGCTGGTCGCCGGCCTTGACCGGCACCATCGCGGCCAGCGAGCCCGACAGGATCACCTCGCCTTTCTTCAGCCCGATGCCAAGGCGCCCCAGCGTATTGGCCAGCCACGCCACCGCGTTGGCCGGATGGCCGAGCGCGGCGGCGCCGGCGCCGGTGGCGACGATCTCGCCGTTCTTCTCCAGCGTCATGCCGACCGTGCCGAGATCGAGCCCGCGCGGGTCGACCGCGGCATCGCCCAGCACGAACACGCCGGAGGACGCGTTGTCCGCCACCGTGTCCTGGATGCGGATCTTCCAGTCGCGGATGCGCGAGTCGACGATCTCGAAGCACGGCAGCACATAGGCGGTGGCGCGCAGCACATCGGCGTTGGTCACGCCCGGCCCCTCCAGGTCGTCCTTCAGCACGAAGGCGATCTCGCCCTCGGCCTTGGGCGCGATCAGCGTATCGGCGGCAATGGCGGCGCCATCGCCATGCACCATGCCGGACAGCAGGTGCCCGAAATCCGGCTGGCGTACGTCGAGCATGTCCATCACCACCCGGCTGGTGACGCCGATCTTCTTGCCGATGACGCGCTCCCCGGCATCCAGCCGGTGCTGCACCATGGCCAGCTGGATGCGGTAGGCGTCGTCGATGGAAAGCTCAGGCCAAGTCTCGGTCAGTGGCCCCAGCGGCTGGCGCGCGGACAGCGCCCGATGCAGGCTCGCGCCGATTTCGCGGATTTGTTCGGTGTGCATGGCCGGCCTCACAGTTTCACGCAGACGTTGCGCAGTTCGGTATAGAACTCCAGCGAATGCACCCCGCCCTCGCGGCCGATGCCGGATTGCTTGGCGCCGCCGAAGGCGGTGCGCAGGTCACGCAGGAACCAGGCGTTGATCCAGCAGATGCCGACCTCCAGCGCGCGGCCCATGCGATGGGCGGTGCCGAGATCGGACGTCCACACCGTGGCGGCCAGGCCATATGGCGTGTCGTTGGCGAGCCGGATCGCCTCTTCCTCCGTATCGAAGGGGGCGATATGGCAGCAGGGGCCGAAGATCTCCTCGCGGATCACGGCCGAATCCTCCGGCAATCCGGTCCAGATGGTGGGCTGCACCCATGCGCCTTCGGCCAGCGTGCCGGGCATGTCCGGCACGCCGCCGCCGGTGACTACCGTCGCGCCCGCTTCCGCCGCCTTGCGGTAGTAGGACAGCACCTTGGCGCGATGCTCCAGCGACACCAGCGGCCCCATGTTCACGCCCGCATCGCCGGGGCGGCCCAGCCGCAGGCCCTCGGCCTTGGCCTTGAGCGCCGCGACGAAACGCTCGAAGATCGGCCGCTGCACGTAGACGCGCTCCGTGCCCAGGCAAACCTGCCCGCTATTCTCGAAGGCCGAGCGGGTGATGCCGGCGACGGCCTTGTCGAAATCGGCATCGGCAAACACGATGCCGGCATTCTTGCCGCCCAGCTCGAACGAAACCGGGCGCACGCCATTGGCGGCGGCCTTCATGATGGCCTCGCCGGTGCGCGTCTCGCCGGTGAAGGTGATGCCGTCCACGTCCGGGTGCGCGGTCAGGAAAGCGCCAGCGGAATCCGGGCCGAATCCGTGGACCACGTTGTAGACGCCCGGCGGCACGCCGGCCTCGTTCATCACCTCGCCCAGCAGCGTGGCGGTGGCCGGGGTCTCCTCGGACGGCTTGACCACCACCGTATTGCCGCAGGCCAGCGCCGGGCCGACCTTCCATGTCATCAGCAGCAGCGGCAGGTTCCACGGGCACACCACGCCGATCACGCCGCGCGGCGAGCGCACCGCATAGTTGATGGCCTCGCCGCCGTCCGGCGTGGCCATGGCGAAGCTCTCGGTGGGCACGTTCTTGATCAGGTCGGCAAACACCTTGAAGTTGGCCGCGCCGCGCGGGATATCGACGTGGCTGGCCAGCGAGTGCGGCTTGCCGGTGTCGGCGATCTCGGCTTGCAGGAAGTCGTCGAAGCGGCGGTTGATGCCGTCGGCCACGGCGTGCAGCAATTCGACCCGCTGCGCCACGCTCATCTTGCCCCAGGGGCCGTCCAGGGCCTGCCTGGCCGCCGCCACGGCGGCATCGACCTCGGCCTGCCCGGCCTCGTGCACGCGCGCGATCAGGCTGTTGTCGACCGGGTTGCGGTCGTCGAAGTGGCGATTGGTGGCCACCCATTCGCCGTTGATGAAGTTCTTGAAGTCTTTCATGTTGTCTCGCTGGTTGCGGCAAGGGTCTGCCGCGTTGCGTTGCCTGATTGCCTTGCCGCCGGTTTGCGCCCCGCTCCCGCGCAGTGGGAGACGGGCGCAGACAATCGGGATCGGTTCTCTCCCGCGCTCAGGTCAGCACGCTCAGGAACGCATCATTCAGTTTGCGGTCGTGATAGAAGATCGCCCGTCCAAGTTCGTTGTCGGTCCAGGTGATGGTGGGCTTGTCCGGATAGTGGATATAGCCGCCGGAGAACACCTCGTTGCGGTTGCCCGAGGGATCGAAGAAATAGATGGTGGCGCCGCGCGTGATGCCGTGCCGGGTAGGCCCGATGTCGAGCGACACATCCTTCTTGGAGATGATGTCGGCGGCCTTCAGCACCTCGCCCCAGTTGTCGAGATTGAACGAGGCATGATGGAACTTGTTCTTCTCGGCGTGCCGGATAAAGGCGATGTCATGCGCCTTGTTGGAGCAGGTCAGGAACGCGCCGATCATCATCTTGTCGGGGCCCGCCACCACCTCCTCGGCCAGCGTGAAGCCGAGCACATCACGGAACAGCCTGACCGTGCCATCCAGGTCGTCGCCGTACAGCAGGCAATGATCGAAGCGGCTCGGCGCCATGCCGCGCAGGTCGTCCGGCCACGGGTCCGGGTTGCTGTCGCCCGTCATGCAGCCGAGCTTGTCCTTGTCGGCAAAGAGCTCTATGGCATGGCCGGTGGGAATGGTGAAACGGAAGCGCACGCCGGTACGCAGATGCTCGCCGGCGGGGATCCACTGGCAGTCCGATGCCAGCCCGGACTGCTCCACCGCCTGCGCCAGCCGCTCCAGCGTGCTTCCGCTATCGACGCGGAAGCCCATATAGTCCATGCCCGGGCTGTCGGCCTCGCGCAGCACCACGCTGTGGTGGTCATGCTCGTCCCACGCCTTCAGGTACACGCGGCCCTTGTCGTCGCGCGCGGTTTCGATCAGCCCGAGTACGTCGATGTAGTGTTTCAGCGCCGGTTCGAGTTCCAGCACGCGCAATGCCACGTGCCCCGGGCGCAATACGCCTGTCAATGCCATGACGGTCTCCTTGATGATGGGGTTATCGGTCCATCTTTTTGTTGCTGCTCTTATTGCTGCTCTTTATTGCTGCTCTTATTGCTGCCTTTGTTCCTGCCGTTATTCCTGTCCGCCGCTGGCCGCCTGCCGCGCCCGCTGCCGGTCCAGGCAGCGCTGCAGCAGCGCCACCGGCCGCAGGCGGATATCGCCGTCGGGATACGTCTTGCAGGCCAGCACCAGGCCTTCGCCCTCCTCCGCCTCGGACAGGCAGGCGCGGCTCATCTTGCCGGTGCGGTAGCGGCCGGCTTCGATGCGCACCTTGCAAACCCCGCAGCCGCCGCCGCGGCAGCCGGCGGGAATGCCGCGCTGGCCCAGCGCTTCCATGGCGCGCAACAGGTTCTGCTCCGGCGCGCAGGGGTAGCACTGGCCGCTTCCCGCGATCTCCACGGTATGCATGCCGCGCCCTCCTTCAGATCTTGAACAGCGGGCTGCGCGCGCTGTTCTGCGCATCGCCCGCCGAGATGAACTTCTCGGTATGGATATCCTCTTCGAACAGCCGCCCCTGCATCAGCGTGCGGATGCACGCCTCGATCATCGGCGGCGGCCCGCACAGATAGGCCTTGTGGCCACGAAAGTCGGCAGCGGCGCCGTTGGCATAGAGCCCATGCAGGACCTCATGCACATAGCCGCGCGCGCCATCCCAGCCGCTGTCGGCGGGCTCGTCGGACAAGGCCGGCACATAGCGGAAATTCGGGTGCGCCTGGGCCAGTGCGCGAAACGCTGCATCGTAGTAAAGCTCCGTGCGATTGCGGGCCCCTTGCACCAGCGTGATCGGCAAGGTCTCGCCTGCCGCCAGCAGGTCCAGGATCATGGCGCGCGGGCTGGACAAACCCGATCCGCCCGCCAGGAAAAGCATCGGCACCCGAGCGGACTTGCGCACGAAGAAACGGCCATAGGGCGCGGAGAAACGCAGCGCGTCGCCCACGGCAAGCCGCTCGTGCAGGTAGCCGGTGGCCTGCCCGCCCTCGACGCGCCGCACGTGCAGCTCCACCAGGTCGTCGCCCGGCCGGTTGGCCAGCGAGAAGGCGCGCGGCTGATCGCAGCCCGGCACCTGCAGGTTGAGGTACTGGCCGGCCTGGAAGGCCGCGGCGGCGGCGCCCTCCACGCGCAGCCAGATGCCGCGGATGGTCGGCGTCAGGTCCCGCGTCTCCACCACTTCGGCGCGATAGTCCGCCAGCGGCAGGCCAAGGGCGTCGGCATCTTCCTCGATGTCGGCCTCGATCACCATGTCGGACTGCGCGGTGGCGCAGCAGGCCAGGCACTGCCCGCCGTCTCGCTCGAAATCCATCAGCGCGAAGCTGGAGGCCTCGCCATGCTCGAATTCGCCCTCCACCACCTGCACCTTGCAGGTGGCGCACAGCCCGTGGCAGCAAGCGTGAGGCAGCCACACACCATTGCGCAGGCAGGCATCCAGCACGGTCTGGCCCGGCGCGATCGGGATGGTCTGTCCGATCGGTTCAATGGTCAGGGAATACATCTTGGTCTCCTTCTGGTCCTTCTGGTCCTTCTGGTCGTTCCAGCCGCGGCGGCGGATCAGCTGCAGCTGCCCGCGATGCCATCCAGCCCCGGCGTGCGGAAGCGGATCACCGCCTTGTGGCCCAGGCCGTTCTCCTCCAGCGTGCGATCGAGGTCCGGCTGCCAGGGCTCGCTGCCGCGCAGCCATTCCACGCGGCTCCAGTCGATGCGGGCAAAGTCGGGGTGGTAGCCATAGACGCCGGGCAGCACGTTCTCCACCACGTCGCGCATGCGCATCGCCGGAGGAAAGGGGAAGCAATGCGGCGCGCAGAACAGTAGGTGGCGGTCCCAGCCGATATAGAGCAAGCGGTTGCCGTGGAATGCGGATTCACGGTCCGCCGCCTCGAACGCGTAGGGGCCAATGGATACGACTGACATGGTTGTCTCCTTATCTCTTGTTTCGTCTTGTCTTTTATTTCCGGCCTGCCCGCCGCTCAGGCGGCGGTGCCCGGCACGCCTTTCCACGCATTCCAGTTCTTCTGGTCCTGCGAGCCCTCGAAGTCGAGGTTGTCCGCGCCGGGGTTGAGGCGGTACCACTTGAGCACGTCCTCCAGCGAGGCGCCGCCGCAGTTGCCCTGGTAGATCTGGTGCACGGGCAGCCAGGCCTGGGCGTACTTCTCCGGCTCGCCGTCGAAGATGTCCTTGCAGCCGTCCGAGCAGAAGTGGAACTTCATGCCGTGGTAGCTGCTCTCGCGGTAGCAGGTCTGGGTGGGGTCGTCGGGCTCCGAGAACACCATCGGGATCTGGCAGGTCTGGCAGAGCATCGGCAGCGTACCGTTGTAGAACCGCTCGCCGGCCTGCTGGCGCTCCTGCCAGTAATCGAGCCGCGGCTTGTAGTAGCGCGCGAAGGTGTCGGGATACTTCTCGGTGAGCCATGCCATCTCGTCGGCCTTGGGCACCCAGGTATGGAAGCCGGCCGCGCCGGCATAGTTGTAGAAGGTGCCCCACGCTTCGTGCGTGATGCGGTCCTTGGTCTTGGTCGCCGTCTCGTGGTACTTGGGCATGCGCAGGCCGTAGCGCTCCAGGTCCTTGAACAGCGCCCCGCCGGCCTGCTCGAAGTACATCTCCCAGGCCTCGGCCCACGACATCACGCGCTTGGGCAGCATGTAGTCCATCATCATGCCGACCAGGGTGAGCAGGCGGAAGCCGCGCCAGAACCATTTGTCCAGCCATTTCTGCAGGATGGGGATATTGTCCGGGTCCTGCTGGCAAAGGAACTTCACCACCTCCAGGCCCAGCGTCATGTGGCGCGATTCGTCGGACTGCGCGGAGAAGCCGAAAGTCACCGTGGCCATGTCGCCGTTGTAGGCCGCGCCGGACATGAAGGGCATGAACAGCAGGTTGGTCAGCACATATTCGAAGGAGAACGAGATCGCGGTAATGAACTCGAACGGCCCCGCGCTCATGGCGTCCTCGAAGTAGGACTTGGGCACCGACAGGTACCAGACCCGGTCGTGCATGTGCTGCCACTCGCCGAAGCCGTGGAAATACTTGTTGTAGACCGACAGCGTGTGCATCTGCGTCTGGGCATGGCGCAGCTCGTCGATCGACTGCATCTGCGCCGCCACGCGCGCGCCGGCGCCGCGGAAGTGCCGCCCGAGGTGGGCATAACCGCGGTGCGCCGCGTACTCGAGCGGGGTCACGCCGGTCAGGAACAGGCGCAGCGCGTTCAGGTAGCGCGGGTCCGAGACATTGAGGTGGCCGTTGTTCTGCACGAAGGAGTCGATGATCGCGTACAGCTTGCGCTCCTTCTCCGACTGGTACTTCCAGTAGGCATCCATGGTCATGCGGAACGGGTCTTCCCATTTGTCCCAGTCATGGATCTTGATGCCTTCGTACTTGTCGTAGGGGAAGACCTTGTCCATCGGTTCGTAGGTGGTCTCCCAGCCGAGATCGCGCGTCATCGTCGCGTACTTCTCGCGCAGGTTGAGTTTCTTGCGTGCGTCCATGATGTCTCCGTTGTCTTTGCCGGGGCCGCCGGCGGGCGGTTTTGCCGGGCTGTGTGGTCGGGCTGTCTCAGGCGTTCCAGTGCAGGGTGAAGGCGTCGTCGTCTTCGTCGATGTTTCCCGACAGCGAGATCAGGTTCAGGTGGATCTCCTGCAGGTCCCACTCGCGTCCGAGCTTTTCCGAGACCAGGCCGCGCACGATGGTCAGGTGCCCCGGCGCGTCGATCTTCACCATGGCGGGAAACTGCGACACCACGGCGTGCGGGTTGGCCTCGGTGATGGCTTCGATGATGGGACGGGTGTCGTCGTTGCTCTGCAGGGCGATATAGACGTTGGCAATGGCGTTTGCGGTCATGGCGGGCTCCTCAGGCGGCAAGGCCAAGCTTGTGCAGGCGCACGTCGAACTGCTCCAGGCACAGCGCGACCATCTGCTCGCCGCCCTCGCCCAGCAGCGTGTCGGCCACCGGCACCAGCGCCTGGCCCACTTGCGTGCGCGCGGCGCGGGCCCAGCCCGACAGCAGCGCGCGGTTGGCGTCGGATTCGGCGGCGGCGGTCTGGATCACCGAGTCGACCCAGCGTGCGTGTTCCTCCCGCCAGTCGTTCATGAACTCGGTCAGTACCGCCAGCCCGGTGCCGCAGGCACGCACGATGGCGGCGTCGGCGTGCTGGTAGACCAGCGGGTACAGCAGGCCGTCAAGCACCAGGTTCTGGGCGACGAAGGTCTCGAACCAGTCTTCGATCACAAAGCTGTGCTCGACAAAGCGGCGCAGCGGCTGCCAGGCGGCACTCTCCATCCAGGCCACCTTGGCGCGTTCCAGCGCCACGCCGGTATTGCCGTCCAGCAGCATGCCGATGCGCGACAGGTATTGGGCAATGCCCAGGCGGTCCATCGCGCAGTAGGTGCAGGCCTGGGTAATGGCCGTGCCCCAGCCATAGTCCGCGCAATAGAAATTGTTCATGTTGGCGCCCCACTCCACATGGCGCAGCGGCAGCAGGCCGTCGGCCAGGCGGTCCTGCCATTCGGCCGGCAGCGCCTGCAGCAGGCCGCGCTTTTCCACGAAGGCGAAGCTCTTCTCGGTGGCATCCTGCTGGCGGCCGCGCGCGGTCACATAGGCGCCGTAGAAGTACTGGCGCGGGTCCTTCAGCGCGTACCAGTCTTCCATCACGACAGCGGTGCGGCGCTTGTCGTAGATCGCGTAGCGCGGGTCCCAGGTGGGGCGGTAGTGGAAGTTGACTTCCGATTGCACATCGTAGGTCGCCTCCTGGTAGCGCGAGGCCGGCTTGTCGCCGAAACGGCGCGCCACGTGGCCGTAGGTCTGGCGCAGCGGCTGGATCTGCTGGGTCTTGATATCGACTTGCATCGCTTGGTCTCCTGGTTCGTGCTGTTTTTCTATGTGGGGGGTATGCCGGATGGCGGCGCTCGCGGCCCGCGCTCAGTCGTCCTGTTCGAGCGCCGGTATCTCCGGCGGCAGGAAGCGCACGTGGTTGACGCTGCAGAAGGCCTCGAACATCGGCTCGGGCATGATCAGCTCGACGTTGAGCTCGGGGTCCGCCACGCTGAACGCGAACTGCACGAAGCCCTCGGGCGTGCGGCCGTCGACGCGTACATACCTGGGCGTGGATTCGAACAAGGGGACCGACTGGTTGATCATGGCGCGCTCCTTCGCATGGCTTGTAGGCGTTCTATTGCGAAGAGCGTGCCAGCAGCCGCAATCAACGGCGGCACAAGGAGAGCGGGACATGGAGCGGCGTTGGCTTGCGCGTTTACCCGAAGCGATCCCGGCGCCGCGTGTCCATCAATTGATGAACCTGCGGGCAGCACTTGATCAAATGATCAAAAGCCGCGCCAGGCGGCGGTTTGCGGTCAGCACGCCAGGATCCGGAACGTCTTCCGCGCCGCAGCAGCACAGGCGCCGTGGCAACGCCGGCGCCAATGGATTGCGGGGATGGCGCGCGCATGCGGCGCAGCATGCGGGGATAGCCGCCTGCCGGGCGCGCCGACACCCCCTTCATCAAATGATCAAACCGGCGAACAGGCGGCCTGGCCACGCGCGCGCAAAGAAAACGGCGCGCCCGAAGGCGCGCCGCATGGCGATCCATGTGCCGCGTCAGGACTCGCCTGTACTCCGCACGCCGCGCGTCTTCCAGCGATAGGCAAGCTGCGGCCGCGTGATGCCGAGCAGCCGCGCCGCCTGGCTCATGTTGCCGCTGGCGCGCTGCATCGCGGCTTCCATCAGCACCGTCTCGACATCGCCCAGCGCGAGTTGCTGCTCGGCCATATGATCGAGCAAGCCGTGCACCGCGGCCTCGCGCAGTTCCGGCAAGGTGCCTCCGGCGCCCAGGCGTGGCGCGGTGTCCATGGCGGGCGGCGCGCTGGTGGGAAGGAACAGGTGGTCCGCGGAGATCTGGCCGCCGTTGCAGGCCAGGATCACCCCGCGCTCGATCACGTTCTCCAGTTCGCGCACATTGCCCGGCCAGTCGTAGCGGCGCAGTTCGGCCAGCGCGCGGTCGGTGATGCCGACGATCTTCTTGCCGTGGCGCGCGCCGTAGCGGGCGACGAAGCGTTCCACCAGCAGGCGGATGTCGTCGAGCCGTTCGCGCAGCGGCGGGATGGTGACGGGATAGACGTTGAGCCGGTAGTACAGGTCCTTGCGGAAGGTGCCCTGCCTGACCGCCTCGGCCAGGTCCACATTGGTGGCGGCCACCAGCCGCACATCCACCCTGCGCGGCTGCGTGCCGCCCACGCGCTCCACCTCGCCTTCCTGCAGCACGCGCAGCAGCTTGGACTGTGCCTGCGCCGACAGCTCGCCCAGTTCATCCAGGAACAGGGTGCCGCCATGCGCCCGCTCGAAGCGGCCCGGACGCGACTGGTGCGCACCGGTAAAGGCACCCTTCTCCACGCCGAACAGTTCGGCCTCGATCAGCTCATCGGGGATCGCCGCGCAATTGACCGCGACAAAGGGCTTGTCAGCGCGCGCGCTCACACCGTGCAGCGCCTGCGCGAAGCGCTCCTTGCCGACGCCCGTCTCGCCCAGCAGCAAGACCGTGACGTTGCTCCCGGCGGCGCGCTGCAGCAGGCCCCAGGCGGCACGGAATTCGGCCGAGCAGCCCACCAGGTCCACCGGCTTGTCGGGACTGCGTTGCAGTGCGCGCAGGTGCTCGACCTCGCTCTGCAGCTGCAGGATGGTCTCGATCACCGGATCGGGCCGGTACAGCGCCAGCGCTTGGGCACCGTCTTCCCATTCTTCCAGCGGCTTGCCGACGATACGGCAGTGATCGTGGCCGCAGGCTATGCACTCCACCTCGCGGTAGAGGATGGTGCGGCCCATCAGCGCCGAGGTGTAGCCGGTGGCGTAGCCGATCTGCATCCAGCAGGCCGGCGCATCGACGATGCCGAAAAGCTGGCGGTGCACATCGCCTTCGAAGGAATCTTCCCAGAGGAATTCGCCATCGTAGATGCCGGCGGCGATATCGATATCCACCTTGACCGGCGTCACCCGCACCACGCCCTCGATGGTATGCAGGCAGGGCCCGATCTCCAGCAAGCCGAAATCGCTCTGCCCCGGGCGCAGCTTCTTGGCCAGTTCCGCATCGCGCATGCCGGAATGAAAACCCATGCGGGTAAACAAACCCCGCGCGCGCTCCATCCCGAGGGTATCCACCAATTCCTTGCGCAAGGCGCCCAGTGCCGCCGTGTGGATCAGGATCATGCGCTGCTCGTCCAGCCAGATGGAGCCCTCCTCCATGGCAAAGCGCAGGCGCCGTGCGAGATTGGCAAGGCCATCGCGCATGGTGGCCGAGAACTTGTCGGTAGAACTACTCATCGTCTCCTCTCTTGGCGGCGGAAAGCCTCCGCTCGCTCGTGCTTTTTCTAGCACTGCATGCACATTATGTGCCATCGGCGCCGCGCCACCGCACAGATGCCTGTCAAGCCGGTGCAATGTCGCCTATGCTTTTCTTTGCAGGATTACTGCGCGCATTTTGCATTGCACCACGAACCATGGAAAAAACCGCCTTTGTCTTTGCCGGCGGCGGCAGCCTCGGCGCCATCGAGGCCGGCATGCTGCGCGAACTGGTGGCCTGGGGCATCAGGCCGGATATGGTGATCGGCGCGTCCGCCGGCGCCATCAACGGCGCCTACTATGCCTGCAACCCGCATGCTGCCGGCACGGCCAGGCTGGAGACGCTCTGGCGCGGCCTGCGCCGCGCCGAGGTGATGCCATGGTCGTGGCGCAGCCTGTTCGGCATGCTGCGCGGGCAACGCGCGCACCTGGTGGAGTCCGCCGCGCTGCAGCGCCTGCTGTCCCGCCATTTCGGCGATATGGCGATGGAGCGCGCGGAGTTGCCGCTCTATGTGGTCGCCACCGACATGCAGACCGGCGCGGAGGTGGTGCTGTCCTCCGGCAGCCTGGTCCAGGCGGTGCTGGCCAGTGCGGCCATCCCCGGCGTATTTCCGCCCGTCATGCTGGGCGGGCGTACCCTGATCGACGGGGGCGTGGCCAACAACACGCCAATCTCCACCGCCATCGGCCTGGGCGCCACCCGCGTGGTGGTACTGCCCGCCGGTTTCGCCTGCGCCCGGCGGCGCGAACCGCGCGGCCCCATCGACCATGCCTTCAACGCGCTGTCGCTGCTGGTGGCGCGCCAGCTGGTGCAGGACCTGGAGCGCTGGGCCGACCATGCGCATATCGCCGTGGTACCGCCACTGTGCCCGCTGGACGTCTCCCCCTACGACTACACCCAGTGCGGCACGCTCATCGACCGGGCCGCCGCCGCCACGCGGGCCTGGCTGAATGCCGACGGCCTCAGCAGCAGGCACATACCCGGCGCGCTGCACCCGCACTCGCACGACGAGGCCAGCCCCAGTTGCGATTTCGATCCAAGCCAGGCGCCACATATACACAACCCGGACGCGTCGCGCGATCCCCATCAACCCCAAGCCGGCCACACGCACGCTTCCGCCCGGCAGTAAGCCGGCTTCCACATCGGCGAATTGCGTGAGCGCCCGATCCGGCCAATGATGCCGGATCTCTCTTTCTCCGGGTGGCAAGCTCATGAGCGCAATTCTCGAAGGCATCAAGGTACTCGACCTGACGCGCGTGGTGGCAGGCCCGTGGGCCACGCAGAACCTGGCCGACATGGGCGCCACCGTCTACAAGATCGAGAAGCCCGGCGACGGCGACGATACCCGCAAGATGGGACCGTTCCTGACCGATGCCGATGGCGCGCAGACCAACGACTCGGCCTTCTATCTCGCCTGCAACCGCGGCAAGCAGTCGGTCACCATCGACATCTCCAGGCCGCAAGGCGCGGAACTGGTGCGGCAGCTGGCCGCCCGCTGCGACGTGGTGGTGGAAAACTACAAGGCCGGCAGCCTGAAAAAATACGGCCTGGACTACGAATCCATCCGCGCGCTGCGCCCGGACGTGATCTATTGCTCGGTCACCGGCTTCGGCCCCGACGGCCCCTACGCCGCCCGCCCGGCCTATGACTTCATCCTGCAGGGCATGGCCGGCCTGATGAGCACCTGCGGCCAGCCCGACGGGACGCCCGGCGGCGAGCCGATGCGCACCGCCATCCCCATCACCGACATCCTGACCGGCCTTTACGCCACCATCGCCCTGCTGGGCGCGCTCTACCACCGCCAGGCCACCGGCGAAGGCCAGTACATCGACGCCGCCATGCTCGACGCCTCGGTGGCCGTCAACGGCCACCTGGCGCTCGGCTACCAGATGACCGGCAAGCTGCCGCGGCGCGCCGGCAACACCAATCCGGTGGCGGCCCCCTCCGAAGTCTTCGCCTGCCGCGACGGCCACCTGATCGTCGCCGCCGGCAACAACGGCCAGTTCGCCGCGCTCTGCAAGCTGCTCGGCTGCCCCGAGCTGGCCACCGATGCCCGCTTCGTGCAGAACCTCGGCCGGGTGACCCATCGCGACGCGCTGCGCGACGCCATCGGGTCGCGCATTGCCGGCTGGAGCACCGCCGAACTGCTGGCAGCGCTGGAGCACGCCGGCGTGCCCGGCGGGCCGATCAACCGGCTCGACGAGGTGTTCGAAGACGCACAGGTCAGTCATCGGGATTTGCTGATGCACCTGCCGCACGGGCGCGGCGTTGCCGCGCCGAGCTTGCGGAGTCCCCTGCGGTTTTCGGCCACGCCGGTACGGATGAAGTGTCCGCCGATGCTGGGGGAACACACGGCGCAGGCCCTTGGGGCTGAGCTGGGGTTGCGGGAAGAGGATATTGCAGCGTTGCGGGAGAAAGGCATTCTGTAGCTGGCCCGGCCCCGGCGACTGCACAGTCGACTACCCAGGCATGACTGGTTGCGGGCCTCGAACGCCGCCACTGCAAAAGCTCGAGTCCAGCGGCAGGCCGCCGCCCCTGGGGGCGGCGGCCCAAGTCCCGGGCTGGCCGGGAAAGCGGGCAAGGGACCGCGCCGGCCCACGGCCGGCGGTGCACGCCCCCGTCCCGCCGCCCTCCCCGGCGTTCGGCCCGCGCCTTACTTCGGCTGCGATACCACCCGCAGGTATGGCTTGAGGGTCTTGAAGCCCTGCGGATACTTCTTCCTGGCGTCTTCGTCGGATACCGAGGTGGGGATGATCACGTCTTCGCCCGGCTTCCAGTTCACCGGCGTGGCTACCGTGTGCTTCGCGTTCAGTTGCAGCGAATCCAGCAGGCGCAGCACCTCGTCGAAATTACGGCCGGCGCTCATCGGATAGACCAGCATCGCCTTGACCTTCTTGTCCGGCCCGATGAGGAACACGGAGCGCACCGTGGCATTGTCCACGGCAGTGCGCGGCCCGCCACTCGCGTTCGGATGGATCATGTCATAGAGCTTCGCGACCGTGAGGTCGACGTCACCGATCATCGGATAGTTGATGGCGTGGCCCTGCGTTTCCTCGATGTCCTTGACCCAGGCCTGGTGGTCGCTTACCGGGTCCACGCTGAGTCCGATGATCTTGGTGTTGCGCCGGTCGAATTCCGGCTTGAGCCCAGCCATATAGCCCAGTTCGGTGGTGCAGACCGGGGTGAAATCCTTGGGATGGGAAAACAGGATCGCCCATTGGTCCCCGATCCACTCGTGAAAACGAATCTTCCCCTCCGTGGTGTCGGCAGTGAAATCAGGCGCCTCGTCACCGATGCGAATCGACATATTCAACCTCCATAAGGTGAGCGGATGCGAGTCGCGGGAAGTCCGGCATGATCGTGGCTGCATCCCCAGCTACTCCCGGCTGGGAGCATCTAGGTCAGTATAGTGATCGGCGACAGGCTCGAGGCATTTATACAGGTGGCGCAAGCGCTACACCGCATGGACTGCCGGCGGATCGCAGCGAGCGTGCCGGTCCATGCATGCCATGCGCCCTCAGGCATATTGCCGGAACAGGTCGCGCACGGCGGGATAAACCACGGTTCGCCACAATGGCCCGGAGAACAGATCATAGTGGCCGCACTGGCGAACCGTGACGTGGCGCTTGCGGCGCGCGGCGATGCCGCGGCACAGGTCGTGCGCCGCCTGGGTCTGCCCGCGGCCGGAGATGTCGTCCAGTTCTCCCTCCACGGTGAGCAGCGCCGTGTCGCGGATGTCCTGTGGCCGCACAGCCTGCCCCTGCACGCTCCAGTTGCCGCGCGCCAGCCGAAACTGGTGGAACACGACGCGGATGGTGTCCAGGTAAAACTCGGCCGCCATGTCGAGCACCGCGTTGTACTCGTCGCAAGCGCGCCGGTGTACCGGCGCGCGCTCGGCGTCGCCCTGCAGCAGATCGAGATAATAGTCCCACTGCGAACCCACGATGCGGGCCGGATGCGCCATCATCAGGCCGGCATGCTGCAGGAAGCTCGGGTACACCCTGCGGCCCGCGCCGGGATAGTGGTCCGGCACCGCGTAGATCAGGTTGGACTGAAACCACGCCAGCGGATGGCGGGCCGCCAGGCGGTCGACCGCGGTCGGGTTGCGGCGGGCGTCGATCGGACCGCCCATCAGGACCAGGCTTCTCGGCGTCGGCTCGCCGGCGCTGGCGAGCAGCGAAACCGCCGCCAGTACCGGCACGGTGGCCTGGCAGACGGCGAGCACATGCAGGCGTTGGCCGCCGATATGGCGGATAAACGACTGTATCAGGCCGACATAGTCGTCCAGGTGGAATGCCCCCTCGGCCAGGGGCACATAGCGCGCGTCGCTCCAATCCGTCACATAGACCTCATGCGCGGGCAGCAGGCTTTCCACCACTTCACGCAACAGCACGGCATGATGGCCCGCCAGCGGCGCGCACACCAGCACCGCCGGCCTCGGCCCGGGCGCGGTGGCCGGACCGTGCGCGAATCGCAGCAGACGACAGAATGGCCCCTCCAGCACCACCTGCTCGTCCACCGGCACGATGCGGCCCACGGGGTCGACGGCGGCGACGCCGAAGGCAGGCTTGCCATAGGTCTTGCCTAGCCGGTGAAGCCAGTCATAGCCCGCGGCAAGGCAGGACGCCCCGGGAACATGGGCAAAGGGACTGCCGGGATCGGCAAAGGCGTGCGTGGCCTGCGCCGCCCAGGCGGACCACGGCGCGAGCAGCGAGCGCTGGTACTCGATGAACTTGTACAGCATATGGGACATCCGGAAGATCGCGCTGGGCGGACTTTCAATATATGCCGGAGCGGCGCCGGGACAAAGCCCAGGCAACGCCGCGGCCCGCGTCCCGGCGACGGGCCAGCCGCCCGCATCACCGGCCGATCAGCCAGACGATCAACGATGCCACCGCGCTAACGAGCAGCGACGATGTGATCGGAAAGTACAGGTGGAGGTGCTGACGATGAATCACGATATCCCCGGGCAAGTGACCGAGTCCGAGCCTGGATAGCCATGGCCAGAGGAGTCCGCCCGCCACCAGGATCAGGCCAAGGACGATCAGCGTGCGCGACATGACAAGCCTCCGCGGATGGGTTGGTGCCCGAGACGATAGTCCGTTGCCGGGAACGCAGGGGGTATCCATCGGAATACGAATCGGAATCGGAATCGGAATCGGGGAAATGCATGGCGCGGCCTAATCCCAGCGATCGTCCCTCACCTGCACCTTGCCGCCCTCGACCCGGACCGGGAAAATCGCCACCGGTTCGCAGGCCGGCGGAGACAGCGCCTCGCCGGTGATGAGCGAGAAATGCGCGCCGTGACGCGGACAGACGACTTCCTCGCCCTCCACGTCGCCGCCGCAAAGCGGCTCCGCTTCGTGGGAACACATGTCCTCGACGGCACGATAGCTGCCGCCCACATTGAAAACCGCGACCTGCACCCCGTCGACATCGACGGTACGGCTGGTCCCGGGCGCAAACGCGTCAGCCGGCGCAACGTCGACCCAATCGCTCATCTCACAACAACCCGAGCGCCAGCCGCGCTGCCTCGCTCATCCGCTCTCGCGACCAGGGCGGATCCCACACCAGCTCGACCTCGGCTTCGTCCACGCCGCTGACTTCCATCACAGCGCCCTCCACCACGCCGGGGAAGGCCTGCGCCACCGGACAACCTGGCGCAGTCAGCGTCATGCGGATGCCGACCTTGCCGGCGGCTTCGTCCACGGACAGGCTGTAGACCAGGCCCAGGTCGTAGATATTGACCGGTATTTCGGGGTCATAAACGGTACGCAGCGCCTCTATCACCCGCCCCTCCAGCGTGTCCAGGTCCGGCTCGGGCCTGTCTTCATGCGCCTCGGCCTTGCGCAGCCAATCGATCATGCTCATCGCTTCACTCCGTTGAAACCGGCTCGGCGCTGCCGTGCAAGGCGGCCTGCATGGTATGCCAGGCCAGCGTTGCGCACTTCACACGCGCCGGAAACTCGCGTACGCCGCCCAGCACCTCCAGTTTGCCCAGCGGCACGCCGGCCGGGGCCGATCCGGTCACCAAGGCATGAAAGCTGGAGAACAGCGCTTGCGCCTGCGCTTCGCTCTTACCCTTCAGCGCCTCGGTCATCAGCGATGCCGAGGCGGTGGAGATGGCACAGCCGGCGCCGTCAAAGCTGGCATCCTCGATCACACCATGGCTGACTTTCAGGTACAGCGTCAGCCGGTCGCCGCACAGCGGGTTGAACCCCTCGGCCCTGCGGTTCGCTCCCGCCAGCCGCCCGCGATTGCGCGGCGAGCGGCTGTGGTCGACGACGACTTCCCGGTAGAGATCGAGCAGATCGGACATCAGGCAAATACCTCCTGCGCCTTGCGCACCGCACCGAACAGCGCATCCACTTCTTCTCGCGTGTTGTATAGCGCGAAGGACGCGCGCAGCGTGGCGGGCACGCCGAACCGCGCCATCACGGGCATGGCGCAATGGTGCCCCGCGCGCACCGCCACGCCTTCCAGGTCGAGGATGGTGCCGGCATCATGGGGATGCACGCCATCCAGGACGAAGGAGAGGATGCTCGCCTTGTCCGCGGCCGTCCCGATGATGCGCAGGCCGGCTATCTGCGCAGCCTGCCTGGTGGCGTACGCCAGCAGCGCGTGTTCGTGGGCCGCGATGGCGGCCAGGCCGGCCGCGCTCACATAGCCGATCGCTGCGCCCAGGCCGATCACGCCGGCGATATTGGGCGTGCCGGCCTCGAATTTGAAGGGCAGCGCGTTGTAGGTGGTCTTGCGGAAGGTGACCTCGCGGATCATGTCGCCCCCGCCCTGGTAAGGCGGCATGGCATCGAGCAGCGCGGCCTTGCCGTAGAGCACGCCGACGCCGGTGGGGCCATAGAGCTTATGTCCCGAGAAGGCATAGAAATCGCAATCGAGCGCCTGCACATCCACCTGGAAGTGCGGCACGGCCTGGGCGCCGTCGACCAGCACCGGAATGCCCCTGGCATGCGCCAGCTCGACGAGTTGCCGCACCGGGTTGACCGTGCCGAGCGCGTTGGAGAGATGCGTCAGCGCGACCAGCCTGGTCCGGGGGCCAAGCAGGCGTTCGAATTCTTCCAGCAGCAGCTCGCCTGCGTCGTTGATCGGCGCCACCCGCAGGCTGGCGCCCGTGCGCTCGCATGCCAGCTGCCACGGGACGATGTTGGAGTGATGCTCCATGGCGGTGACCAGGATCTCGTCGCCGGGCCGCAAGCGCTGCCCGTAACTCGCCGCCACCAGGTTGATCGCCTCGGTGGTGCCGCGCACGAACACGATCTCCTCGCGGCGGGCGGCGTTGATCAGGCCTTGCACGGCGTCGCGCGCCGCCTCGTAGGCATCGGTCGCGCGCTGGCTCAGGGTATGGACGCCGCGGTGGATATTGGCATTGAGCGCCGCATAGTAATGCGCTTCGCAGTCGATCACGCTTTGTGGCTTCTGGCTGGTGGCGGCGTTGTCCAGGTAGACCAGCGGCTTGCCGTTGACCGTCTGCCGGAGGATCGGGAAATCCTGCCGCAGCCGCATGACGTCCAGGCCGGCGGCCGGGACCACGCGTCCCAAAGCGCTGCGTTCGTCGGCGGCCGTGTTCATGGCAGCGCCCTCACCGGCGCAGGCAGGTGCCCGCGCAAAAGTGTCTCCAGCCTCGCCTGCAAGGAAGCCAGGCCAAGCCGCTTGACCATCTCCCCGGCGAAGGCGAAGGTCAGCAGCGCCCGGGCCGAGGCATCGTCCACCCCGCGCGAACGCAGGTAGTAGATCTGCTCGGGATCGAGCTGGCCCACAGTGGCGCCGTGGCTGCATTTGACGTCGTCGGCATAGATCTCCAGCTGCGGCTTGGTATCGATCTCGGCATCCGCGGACAGCAGCAGATTGCGGTTGGACTGGTGCGCATCGGTGTGCTGGGCATCGGCATGCACCACCACCTTGCCGTTGAAGACAGCGCGCGAGGCGCCTCCCAGCACGCCCTTGTAGAACTCGCGGCTTTTTCCGTCCGGGCTGGCATGGTCGATGCGGGTGTGGTGGTCGATATGCTGCCGGCCGCCGGTCATGTACAGCCCGTCGAGCGAGCAGTCGGCGCGCGCGGCATTCAGCCCGACCTGGATATCGACCCGCGCCAGCCCGCCGCCCAGGGCGAAGGCACTGGAGGTGAAGCGGCTGCCGTGCCGCTGGTCCACGTTCACGCCGGCGACGTGGAACGCCTTGAGGCTCTCCTGCTGCAGCTTGTGGTGTTCGACCTGCGCATCGCGCGCGGCCGCGATATCGGTGATGCTATTGGTCAGGTAGCCAAGGCCGTCCATGCCCACGTGATGCTCCACGATGCAGACTTGGCTCCCCGCTTCCGCCGTCACGAAATTGCGCGTATGGATGGCCAGTTCCGGCTCCGTGGCGAGAAACAGCAGGTGGATCGGCCGCTCGGGAGCAGCGCCCGCCGCCAGGCGGATACAGGCGCCGTCGGCCATGAAGGCCGCGTTCAAGGCGGCGAAACCGGACGGGTAGCCGCCGGCGCTGCCGCAAAGCAGCGCTTCCACGCGCTCCGGCGCGCACTCCAGCACGGCGGCGAGGCTGACCAGTTCCACTCCGGCCGGCAGCGCGCCGATGCGCGACCATTGCGGCTGGTAGCGGCCGTCGACGAATACCATCAGATGCGCGTCGGGCAAGGCAAGCGACGCGATCCGCGCGGCCAGGGCGGTGTCCGGCTTGCCGGACTGCCCCGGCTGCGCGGCAAAACGGCTGCGCTCGATGGCGGCCACGCTGGTGTACTTCCAGTCCTCGTGGCGCAGCGTCGGAAACCCGGTCTGCGCGAAGTGTTCCAGCGCCTGCTGGCGCGCGCGTGCAAGCCAGGGCAATCGCCGGCCGGGCAAGGCGGCCGCGACGCGGGCAAATTCGGCCATATAGTGTTCCACGCCGCTTATACTCATGCCTGCGACTCCGTGGCGGCGAAGGCCTGTGTCTCCGCCCCCCCATAGCCATGGCGCTCCAGCTCGAGCGCCAGCTCGGGCCCGCCGGACCTGGCAATTCGGCCCTGCGCCAGCACATGGACGCGGTCCGGCACGATGTAGTTGAGCAGCCGCTGGTAATGGGTAACCAGCACGATGGCGCGTTGCGGGCCGCGCATGGCGCCGATGCCGCTGGCGACGATCCTGAGCGCGTCGATGTCGAGGCCGGAGTCGGTCTCGTCGAGAATGGCGAGCCTGGGCTCCAGCACCGCCATCTGGAGGATCTCGTTGCGTTTCTTTTCGCCGCCGGAGAAGCCCTCGTTCACCGAGCGGTAAAGCAGGCCCGGGTCCATCTCCATGAGCCTGAGCTTGTCCTTGACCAGCGCGAGAAAATCCATGGCGTCCAGCTCCGGCTCGCCGCGGTGCTTGCGCACAGCGTTGAGCGCGGCCTTGAGCAGATAGATGTTCGAGACGCCGGGGATCTCCACCGGATACTGGAAGGCCAGGAAAATGCCAGCGCGCGCGCGCTCTTCGGGCGGCATGCCCAGCAGGTTCGCGCCGTCGTAGAGGACTTCGCCCGCACTCACGACATAGCGGTCCCGTCCAGCCAGCACATGGGCAAGGGTACTCTTGCCGGAGCCGTTGGGACCCATGATGGCATGCACCTCTCCTTCCTTCACGGCAAGGTCGATGCCGCGCAGGATAGGCTTGTCGTCGACGCTGACGTGCAGGTTGCGGATTTCAAGCATGGCCGTGTCTATGCTCCGATGCGGCTGCAGCGGGGCGCCGCCTTGCGCGCTCCCCTCAGCCGATGCTGCCCTCCAGGCTGACGCCCAGCAGCTTCTGTGCTTCCACCGCGAATTCCATCGGCAGCTCCTTGAACACTTCCTTGCAAAAGCCGTTCACGATCATCGATACCGCATCCTCGGGGCCGATGCCGCGGCTTTGGCAATAGAACAGCTGGTCCTCGCCGATGCGCGAGGTGGAGGCCTCGTGCTCGACGCGGGCCGTGGGATTCTTCACTTCGATATAGGGAAAGGTATGGGCCGCGCATTTGTCGCCCAGCAGCAGCGAATCGCACTGCGAATAGTTGCGTGCGCCGATCGCGCTCCTCGCCATCTTCACCAGCCCGCGGTAAGCGTTGCTGCCGTGGCCGGCCGAGATACCCTTGGAAAGTATCGTGCTCCTGGTGTTCCTGCCGAGGTGGGTCATCTTGGTGCCGGTATCGGCCTGCTGGTAGTGGTTGGTCAGCGCCACCGAATAGAACTCCCCGACCGAGTCGTCGCCCCGCAGGATCACGCTCGGATACTTCCAGGTAATAGCCGAGCCGGTCTCCACCTGGGTCCACGAGATCTTCGAGCGGGCGCCGCGGCAGTCGCCGCGCTTGGTCACGAAGTTATAGATGCCGCCCTTGCCTTCCTTGTCGCCCGGATACCAGTTCTGCACCGTCGCGTAGCGGATCTGCGCGTCTTCCAGCGCGATCAGTTCCACCACCGCGGCATGCAGCTGGTTCTCATCGCGCATCGGCGCGGTGCAGCCTTCCAGATAGCTGACGTAAGCGCCCTCGTCAGCAATGATCAGGGTACGCTCGAACTGCCCTGTCTTCTGCGCATTGATGCGAAAGTACGTGGACAACTCCATCGGGCAGCGCACGCCGGACGGGATGTAGCAGAAAGAGCCATCGCTGAACACCGCCGAGTTGAGCGCGGCGAAGTAGTTGTCGGTGTAGGGCACGACCGAGCCGAGGTATTGCTGCACCAGCCCGGGGTGCTCCCGCACCGCCTCCGAGAAAGAGCAGAAAACGATGCCAAGCTCACCCAGCTTGCGCTTGAAGGTGGTCGCCACCGACACACTGTCGAACACAGCGTCCACGGCAACGCCCGCAAGCAGCTCGCGTTCCTGCAGGGGCACGCCCAGTTTCTCGTAGGTGCGCAGCAACTCCGGATCGACCTCCTCCAGCGTCATGGGACCGGCCTTCCGGGAGCGCGGCGCGGAGTAGTAGGCGATCGCCTGGTAGTCGATGGGCGGGTGCCTGACCGTCGCCCAGTGCGGTTCGGACATCGTCAGCCAGTGACGATAGGCTTTGAGGCGCCACTCCAGCATGAATTCCGGCTCGCCTTTTATGGCCGAGATCATGCGGATCACGTCCTCGCTCAGGCCGCACGGCACCGTGTCCGTTGCCACGGGCGTGTAGAAGCCATGCCGATAGCCTTGGCCGATCAGTGTGTCGAGCGTGTGCGCCGGGGTTGCCATGGTCTGCCTTTTGGTTGCCGTGTGTCACTCGAATGCCTGCTTGCGCCCGGCCGCCTTCCAGGCGTGCAGCATGCCGATGTCCACCGGGTGGCATGTCGGTTGCGTCATGTCCGCCAGCGTCACGCCATCCAGGGCATGAAAGATGGCCAGGCTGATGCGCTGCCAGTTGGCGCGGATGGCGCAGGAATCTTCCTGGGCGCATAGGCCGGCTGCGATGCTGCATTCGGTCAGGCCGGCAGGGCCTTCCATGGCATCGATGACCTGGGCGATCGAGATATCCCGCGGCGCCCGCGCCAGCAGGTAGCCGCCCTTCGCACCGCGCAGCGAATGCAACAGGTCCTGCCGGGCGAGCATCTTCAGGATCTTGCTCGCGGTCGGCACCGCCACACCGATCTCGGCGGCGATTTCGGCGGCACTATGGATCCGGCCCGGATCGCGCGCCATGTGCGTCATGATCACCGTGCCATAGTCGGTCAGTTTGCTTAGTCTGAGCATCGCCTCCACCCGTACCCGCGATTGCGCGATTGCGCGATTGCCAACTAGAACCAGTTTAGTCCTCTTTTCTCCGGAGCGCGGCGGCCCTTGCAAGGCGGCCGGCAGTGCCCCTCCGATGGATCGCGATAGTCACAGGGGGCACGCCCGCGACGTCATCGGCATCCGCGCCGATATCCGCATGGACAGTCCACGAGCATGTCGTTCTGGAAATCCGGGCGCCACGCCATATCGTTCGATTCCGCACTGTATTCACGGCCGGGTCTCCAATAATATAAAGGCGTAGGCCCTGCGCGTGCCGGGCCTGTCCTCGTGCTGCAGCGAAGCGGTGGTGATTCATGGCGTCAACTGGCCTGCCCCGGGAACCAGGGATGGCTTTCTCCGCTTTTCCGCGCTGCCGGAATCCGGCTGTCCGCCTGCTGCCCCAATGGCTGGAGAAAACAAGAGCATTCGCCGCCTGCCTGCTCCTTGGCATCGCGTCGCTGAATGCGGGCGCGCAGGCGCCATTCCTGTATTCGCGCAGCGCGGTCGTGTACGACGTGGCGCATGGCCAGGCATTGCTGGAGAAGAACCCCGACGAACCCGCGCCGCTGGCCTCGCTGACCAAGCTGATGACCTCGATGGTGGTACTGGACCAGCATCCGGCACTGGACGAAGCGCTCACCGTCGACGCCGGCGACATCGACCGGCTCAAGCACTCGTCGTCCCGCATCCCGGTCGGCACGACCCTGGCGCGCATGGAGATGCTACGCCTGGCTCTGATGTCGTCGGAGAACCGCTCGGCCTCGGCGCTGTCGCGCGGCATGGCAGGCGGCCACTCTGCCTTTGTCGGGACGATGAACGGGAAGGCCAGCGCGCTGGGCATGACGGGCACCCACTTTGAAGATGCCACCGGACTGTCGCCGCAAAATATCTCCACCGCGCGCGATGTCGCACGCATGGCCGAGGCGGCGTCGCGCTATCCGCTGATCCACGAATTCACCACGCTTTCGGGATACGGGGTGGAGGTGAACGGACGGATGCTGCACTACCACAATAGCTCGCCGGTACTTGGCCGGCCCGGCTGGGACGTCCTGCTGTCGAAAACCGGCTTCATCAACGAAGCCGGCTACTGCATCGCGCTGGAGGTGAACGTGCAGAACAGTCCGGTGATCATTGTGCTGATGGGCGCCACGTCTCACCGCCGGCGCATGGCCGATCTGGTCTCGATCCGGAGTTGGCTGCAAGGCGAACCTGCGCCATCGGCCGCCCTGCTGCAGGCTGCGTACTACCCGGGAAGGCCGTTTCATCATCATCGGGCCAGGGCCGTGCCGCATCATGGCAGGTTCCGGCTCGCATCGTATCCGGCGAAGCCGGCAGCGAAGATCCACGGCCCTGGTGCCAGGCACAAGGCGGGCAGGCGAAATGAAGGGCGCGTTTTACGAAGCTGACGACGCCGCCGGTTTGCCCGGTCGCCGCCAGCGTTCTGGTGGAGCCAAGTATGCGCTTCGAAGCATTTTCCTTTGGGACCCTGTGTATTGATGGGGTGACTTACCGGTACGATGTCGTCATCGATCGCGGGCAGGTCCGCAAACGCAAGAAGAGGCCATCCAGGCAGTTCCGCGACGCCTATGGACATACACCGCTGTCGGTCATGGAAGACATACCCTGGAATTGCAGCCGGCTGGTGATCGGCACCGGCACCGGGGCGCTGCCCGTCATGGAAGACGTGAGGCGAGAGGCCAGGCATCGCCACGTCGAACTGGTCATCCTGCCGACCGCCGAAGCCATCGCGAAGCTGGAAGCCCACCCTCGCCATGCCAATGCGATCCTGCATCTCACCTGCTAGTGTCTAGCGTCCAGCATGGCCAGCCAGCCCGTCACCGTCATCACCGGCGCGAGCCGCGGTCTCGGCCGCGCCGCCGCGCGCCACCTGGCTGCGGTGGAAGGCCACCTGGTCGTAGCCACGGCACGCCAGGCGCAGGATCTCGAAGCGTTGCGGCTCGAACCCGATCTGGCCGGCTGCCCGATCGCCTGCCACCCGCTCGACGTCACGGACGATCATTCGGTAGCCGCCCTTGGCGAGTGGCTGGCCGAACGCTTCGGCCGCGTGGACGTGCTCATCAACAACGCCGGCGTCTCGCTAGACCGCTACAGCACCAGCCTGTTGACGCTGCCGCTCGATACCTTGCGCCGCACCCTGGAGACGAATCTCTTCGGCGCGCTGCGGGTCACGCAGGCGCTGGCGCCGCTGCTGCGCGCCAGCCACGCCGGCCGGGTGGTCAACCTGTCCTCGGGCATGGGGCAACTTGCGGAGATGGCCAGCGGTGTGCCGGCCTACCGTATATCGAAGACGGCGCTGAATGCCGTCACCCGCATCCTGGCCGCCGAGCTGGCCGCCAGCGGCGTCAAGGTCAACGCGGTATGCCCTGGCTGGTGCCGCACCGGCCTCGGCGGCCCCGATGCGCCGCGTTCGCCCGAGCAGGGCATCGACACCGTGGTCTGGCTGGCGACGTTGCCGGACGACGGACCCAGCGGCGGCTTCTTCCGCGATCGCCAGCCGATTCCCTGGTAGCGCATCAGCGCATCGCTATCCCTGTACCGTGCCCGGCGCGCCGGACCATGCCGCCTGCACCTCGGCAATCAATGCGGCCGACCGCCCCTGGTAGCGCGGCGAGAAGTGAAAAGGCACGACCGCCCGCGCGCCGAGGCGGCGCGCGATCAGGCCGGCCTGAGCCGCCGTCAGGTGGTTCTTGCGCACGCCGTGCGCCTTATCCTCGTCCAGGAAGACGCTCTCGATGAACAGCAGGTCCACGCCCTGCATCAGTTCGGCCAGGGTCCGCACGTTCGCGTCCGTATAGCGCAAGTCGGTCACGTAGCCGATGCGCTGCCCGGGTATGGCGTCGAGGACGAGATGGCTCAGCTCGCCGACTTGCCGGGTCAGGGCGTGCTCGCCACCCCGGTCGCGCCACCGCACCAGGATCGGCGAGTCGTCCGCGGCGCCGTTCAGTACCGCGTGCTTCAGCTCTCGCAGCCAGGCGCCAGTGGTCAGCCCCAGCGCCGCCAGCCGGTCCTTGTCGACGCCGAGGCGAGCCTTCTCCTCGATCAGATAGGCCACGCAAGGCGTCTCGTGATCGACGAAGCGGGCGCGTACGCGGAAGGTGGTCTCGTCGTGCGCCACATCGCTGGTGCGGGCGATGGGCGGGGCAGGCTCGCGCGCAAAGCGGCGGCGGCTGGAAAAACGCGCGCACTGCGTCTGTCCTTGCAGCCGCAGTTCACGCGCCTCGATGACCAGCTCGACCGCATAGCGATGGACCACGTTCCAGGTGTAGGCGCGCAGCTTGTGCTCGACCTGCGCCAGGAAACCGGGCCCGCCGTACAGCACGATGCCGGCCTTGCGCCCGAGCAGCACCCGCAGCAAATGGTCGAAGCCCGAAAAATGGTCCATATGCGTGTGGCTGACGAACACATGCGACAGACGCATCAGCTGGCCCGGCATCAGCCCGGTGATGTCGCCAAGGTCGAACAGCAGCGCTCGCCGCTCGTCGCGAAAGTCCACGAACAGGCCCGGGTCGCCGAAGGCGTCATTGACGAGCCGTGGTTCGAACAGCGCGCGCATGCCTGCTCAGCGCTCCGTGAAGACCGTCAACACCCCGGTGTAGCCATAAAGGTGATCCCTTGCGATCTCGCCGCCGGCGAAGAATCCCGCCAGCGGCACATCGCCCAGCGCATTGCGCACCGTTTGCAGCTCTGCATGCGGCGCGCCGAAGTGCGGTCCGCCCCGGCCCGAGCAACTGATATAGAGCGCGCCCAAAGCCTGGCCAGCCACACCGCTCTCGAGTTCGGCGCGGATCTCGGTGGCGATGCGCACCAGGTCCACCCGCGCCGCCGCGGGATTGCGCCTGCAGAAGGCCACCCGCATGCCGGGCTCGGCCACGTCCGCCAGCGCCAGTACCCGGTGCTGCACGTCCACGCCGAGCAGATGCCGCACCACGGTATCCGTGCCGAAGCTGCCAGGCAGCCCGGGCGCATCGTCGGCGCTCGTGTTCAGGCCCACCAGCGTGGCGGACAGCATACGCGACAAGGTCTCGTCGGGCACATCGCGTTCGAGTCCGAGATCTCGCAAGACGCAGTCGAGCGCGGGCTCGCCGTCCAGTTCGAACAGCAGGTTATGCGTGGCATGGGTAACGGCGCGCGCCGGCCCGATCGGCTGGCATCCTTGCGTCACGCGGGAGATCAATCCGATCTCGGGGCCGAACAGCACACCCGACAGGCCACCGGAGAAAACGCCATCGGCGATGTGCAGCGTGCGGTCGCGCGCCGACGAGAGGCCACCAAACAGGTAGCCCGTGGCAGTACGCATGCTCAGCTCGCGCAGCAGGTCCTGGACATCCGGCGTGCTGCCTTCGGCATGCACCAGCGCGGTATGGGGCACGAAGCTGGAGGATGCCGGAGGCAACGGCTGGCGCCCGGAAAACAGCCGGAACGCGGTGCGCGGCAATGCCGCCAACATGAGCGCCACGGCAGGCTCGTCGATAAACTCGACGCCGTTGGCGCAGACGCCCACGCCTGCCGTACCTACCCAGGCCACGCCCGGCCAGCGCTTCTGCAGCGCAGCGAGCATGGCCTCCGCCGCCGGCGCGTAATAGTCGCTCAGGTAGCACCAGCCGAGCGTGAATGGCGCGGCCCCGCCTGGCTTTGCCTGGCGCGCCGCCGTCTGCGCGTCAAGCTGCCGCTGGCACTCGGCCAGGGCCACCTTCCAGTCGCCATGGGCTGCGTGAGCATGCACGAAGGAAGCGTCAGACATGGCCACTCGGTTGAGGTGAGGAACGAGGTGGAGGTGGTGAAGGTGGTGACTCGCTGTGTTCGTCCATATGGTTGACTATAGAAGGTGGGAGGCAGGTCGAGCAGGTCAACCGCGATGCCAGGCAGGCAAGCCGTGCCAGGGCGGCGCGTACCGCATCCGGCGCAGCAGGGCGATGCCGCTGCCCGCCAGGACGGTTCGCGTCCGTTCGATTCCCTCAGGGCCGGGCGAGCGCTTCATGCTTCACAGCGCTGGCAGATACCCGGCAGGACGGCTGCGGGCACGCGCCTGAACGCGCGCGCGCTCGCTGCGACGCCGGCCCGTGTGCTATCTTGGAAACGTCAAGCGTTCAACATCGGGGGACGCCAAATGTCAGTGATCGCACCGGACGAAAAGGCGGATTTCGTCGCCATCCTGCACCGCCACCAGCTTGCCGAGGCCGACTTCCTGCTGCAGGAAACCGACACGACGGATGTCGTGGACGAGGTCTATCCTCTCCAGGGCTATGTCACCGTCGTTCGCAGGTCGACGCTCAAGGAAAGGGAATACCGGATCGGACATGGCACCGCATGGACCACCGCCTTCGAGAAAGACCTGGCGCAGGGTACGTTCGGATGAACCGAATCCCCCTTGCCGCGTAATCAGGCGGCAGGCGCCGCACGTGCCGGACCAGGCTGAAAATTGACGCGCCATGGGATCGGGTGCATCCTTTCAACATACTCGTCCCCAGAAGCGGAGCAGGCGATGACCTCAAACGAATTCGCATCGTTCAAGGCGCACTTGGCTATGTTGCTGCGCGATCTGCCGGCCGGGACCACGGCGGATCTGACCGACGTGGCGGTGGCTTATTGGGACGGCACCCGCGTGGTCGGCACCTACCTGCGCGACGGCGGGCGGCTGGACGAGGAATTCGACTTCGACGAGAACGCCTGGGAGAACTGGCGCGACGAGTTCGTCTACTGGCTGGCCGCGCCCACCTTCACTGAACGCGATGAGCTGAGGACCTACCTGCTAGGCGCTGTCCCGGGCTCAGGCCCGCCCCTCGCGCGCAGCGCCGGGTACGCCGGTCGGCGCTAGGGAAGCGCGCCTTGCCGCCGCCAACAGCCACCGGCGGACTGCTGGCGCCACGCCGCTTGATTATCCGTATCGTTATTCGGCCTTGATTCCCCCTTTGCGGACCACGGCCCCCATCTCACCGCTTCCTCCTGGATAAACGACTGGAACTGCCCGGCCGATCCCCCGACCGGATCGATCCCATATTCGATCAGCCTCGCCTTCACCTCCGGCTGATGCAGCACCGCATCCATCTCGCCAGACAGCTTCCCCACCACGTCCTTCGGCGTCCTGGCCGGCGCCAGCAATCCGATCCAGCTGCTGGCCGTCACCGCCGGATAGCCGGCCTGCGCCATGGTCGGCACCTCGGGCGCCGCCGGCCAGCGCGCCGGGCTCGTAATGGCCAATGCCTTGAGCTTGCCCGCCCTCACCTGCGGCATCATGGTCTGCACCGAGTCGAAGATGATCGCCACCTGCCCCGAGAAGAGGTCCGGCAAGGCCGGCGAGACGCCCTTGTAGGGCACGTGGGTCATCTTCATGCCCACCGCCTGCGAGAACAGCTCGCCGGCAAGATGGGCCCCGGAGCCATTGCCGCTGGCGGGCGAGGCCGCGATCAGCATTGTTTCCACGGCTTCACGCATGCCGGTGGTCCGTCGGCATGAGATCGGGGAAATGATCCGGCAAGCGTTTGGATAGGCTTGGATGGATTGGGATCGCCGGCACTTGGCAGCAACTGACGCAATCTTGTCATTTTGCATTTCGCGCCGGCATTGCATCATGGTTTCCATCGTAACCCGATCCCCGATCCGATAAAGGACTCCGATGGAACTGCAACTCATCCGAAATGCCACGCTACGCCTGCGCTATGGCGGACTGACCCTGCTGGTGGATCCGATGCTGGCCCGGACGGCCGCCCTGGGCCCGCTTCCCGAATACATCGGCGCGGTCCACATGCGCGAAGCCGGGCACACACAAGGCTTCCCGCTAACGCCGTTGCCGGTCACGGTGGCCGCCGTCGTCGCGGACCTGGACGGCCTGCTGCTGACCCACGCTCACGAAGACCACTGGGATGCCGCTGCCCGCGCCAGTCTGCCGCGCGCGCTGCCGGTCTTTTGCCAGCCCGGCGACGCCGCGACGCTGGAAGCACAGGGCTTCCTGCACGTCGTGCCGGTCGCGCACGGCCTGCGCCACCGTGGCGTCGAGATCGAGCGCACCGGCGGCCGCCACGGCCATGGCGATATCGAATCCATCATGGGCGGCGTTTCGGGCTTCGTATTGAGGGCGGAAGGCGAGCCCACGCTGTATATCGCTGGCGACACCGTCCATTGCGACGAAGTCGACCAGGCGCTGGACCGGCACCAGCCCGATGTCATCGTGGTCAACGCCGGCGCGGCGCAGTTTGCGCAGGGACCCGCCGTAACGATGACCGCGCAGGACGTGCTCGAAGTGGCCAGGCGCGCACCGCGCAGCCGCATCGTGGCCGTACATTTCGAGGCGCTCCCCTGGGCGCGCCTCACGCGCCCGGGCATGCGCCAGGTATTGGCGCAACACGGCCTGGGCGAGCGCGTGGCGGTTCCGGACGACGGGCAATGGCTGCGCTATGCGGGGCAAGCCGTCATACCAGCCGTTTCTCGCTAGCCGTTGCGCTGACGATAGCCGCCTGGCGGCAATCCCACCTGCCTGACGAAAGCCCGGCGCAGCGCATTGGCGTTGAGAAACCCGCATTGGCTCGCCACATCCTGCAGGGGCATTCTTTCGTCGAGCAGCCCGCGCGCCAGTTCCACCCGCGCCCGCTCGACGAACAGCCCCGGCGTGTGTCCGGTTTCGCGCAGGAACACACGGGCAAAATTGCGCGGACTCATATGCACGCGCTCCGCCAGCCGCTCCACCGCCAGATCCTCGCGCAGGTTGTCGCAAATCCATAGCTGCAATTGCTGGATCGCCGGCATCTCGGCGAACTGCGCTGCCAGGCGGCTGCTGAGCTGCGGCTGGCCGCCGCTGCGCCTGGCGTACAGGATCATGTCGTGGGCCACACGCAGGGCGGCCGTGCGGCCGCAGTCGGCTTCGACCATCGCCAGCGCCGCATCCACGCTGGCCGACATGCCCGCCGAAGTCCACATCGGGCCGTCCTCGACAAACACCGCATCGGCGTCAAGCCGGACCGCGGGATAACGCGCGGCGAACTGATCCGCCATCTGCCAGTGCGTGGTTGCGCGGCGCCCATCGAGGCAGCCCGCCTCGGCCAGCACAAAACTGGCCGTGCAACTGGCAGCGACCCGCCGGCAATCCGGTACCAACCGGCGAAGCCAGTCCAGTACGGCCGCGTCCGAGACCAGGGGGGACATGCCGGGGAAACCTGCGACCCACAGGGTATCGACCGGTCCATCCCATGCCGACACGCAGCTGCCGGGCTGCACGACAATGCCCGAACTGAGGCGGCATGGCCCTTCATCCACGCTGATCAGATCCACCCGATATGCCGGTGCGCGATTGGCATAGCGCGCGGCGGAACAAAATACCTCGGCAATGGACACCACGTCCGAAGCCTGGCTGCCTGGCCCAATGAGAACCAGGATCTGGCGGGCCGGCCCAGCCCCTCTCTCTTGCATCAGCGCACTCCAGGAATCAACACGATCGACACACGTCCGGCCCCAACGGCCGTACCGGCGGAATCTGCCCCGCAGGCGGGGTAACCGCAGCGCACTTTACACGCATATGCGAATATGCGCGCCGCCATGCGCGGAGCCGCTTGCGCCCCCTGGCGGTGCTTAGCTTGCTTGATTGGTGTGTGCGCCATAGTAGAACGTTGGCGCGCCAGCCCTATGGCTCAGGAAGGATCGGCAATCTTCGTTGCCGATGCAGATCTTGGAACGTTCCGTGGCGGCGCCAAGCAATACTTCCTTCGCCGCGCTATCGGCCCTATCCAGCGCAACCGCGCGCGCACGCTGATCGGTAAGATCGTCGTCGACCAGAAAATAGCGATTGGAAAGCAGATGCGCAAGCATGAAATCGCTAAGTGCCTCTTGTACCGATATCGACAAACCAAACACCCTCTTTGGCATGTTTGCCGGGTTGACGCCGCCCCAGTCATAGGTCCCGCCCTCCCGGTTCCGGCGCGGGTTGACGGTGAACTTGGAGGACATGGTGCCGACTGCCATCACGTGGATATGGTCTGTCGATTGCCCCAGGGATGCCTGTGCTTCGTGAACCGCGAGCATGCCGGGCGCATTGGCATAGAGGCCACCGTCAACATACTGGTTGTTGTTGAACGTATAGCGCGGAAAGTAGGCGGGGGCTGCGCTTGTCGCCATGGCCACGTCCACCAGCCGGCATTTGTGATCCCGCTTGAAATCCGGGTGATGCGGGGTCTTGAAGATCTGCGGCCTGCCGGTCGAGTAATTGATCACCGGGATAATGACCGGATGCTTGCATGAGCCGAGGAGCTGATCGCCGAATATCTTGTCGTCGCCGAGTAGCGCCTGCAACGGCACTGAAGAAAATGGCGCGCGGCATATCCCTGCCAGCGACCAGCGCCGCTTGAAAATCTCTCCACCACGGTTAGCGAGAAGTTCGACGATGCGCTGCGCCGGAATCTCCATCGCAATGGCCAGTGCCAGGATGCCACCAATCGAAGTGCCCGTAACAAGGTCAAACCGGGTGGCGATGGGCGCACCGATCTCGTCCTCGAAGTCAGCCAGCAATTTGGCCGTATACAGCCCACGATAGCCCCCGCCCGACAGCGCCAAGATCTGAAATCGTTGAGAGGCTGCTGCAGTTGTCATCTGGACCTCCTCGGATGGGATTCAATGACATGTCTCGCTCATGCTGCGGGACGGTGCAGTGAAAAGCATAGCAGTGATTCATCAAGACCACTAAATGTAAAACGTGAGTCACTTTTCAAGCAAAGTGGGAGAACGCGTCAGTGCGGGCCGCTGCGTCTCTGGGCTCCCCCCTCAACGCTTCCCCCACAATTTGGCGAACAAGAAAAAGCCCGCCGCGGCATGGCCGGGCGGGCTCTTTGCTTCTTTTGGTTCGGTGCCGGATGGATTTACTCGTCTCCACCATCGGTAGCGATGGAACGGCGTTTCCGTTTGACCACCACAGGTATCCTGGACTCGGTCGCCATCCTGGGCTGGGGCGCTACCGCGGGCTCATTGGGCAGCCTGGACTCATTATCCCGGATCGGGCGAGACTCCCGATGCACTCCTGGGGCCGGCTGGCGTGCGCCGGTCGCCAGTTGAATGGTCGATATCGCTCGCTTGTAAATGGTCTGCACGCCGCCGGGTGCATTCAGCATCACGACAAACTGGTCGAACGACTCGATGGAACCGATCAGCTTGATGCCATTCACCAGGTAGACTTCGACGCGCTTTCGCTCCTTGCGTGCGGCGTTCAGGAAATCGCTTTGCGGGTAAGTGAGGTCAGCTTGCATCGGATGGGTAAAGGGAGTGGCGTACGAGGAGAAGGTGACAACGCGTTAAGGATAGTGAAGGGATAAGGGGCAGGAAAGGTTCCGCCCGGCTCGGTTCTTGAGCGTTTCCCCGTAAAAGCGCACCTTGCGCTACGTATTGTGCCGCAGATTCGACTGGCACCGGCATGTCCACGGGCTGGATAGAGGCGTAATTCAGATAGCCCTGTGCCGGCGGCAAATAGCAAAACCCCCCAGTACTATCGTACTGGGGGGTTTCAAGGGAGAGCCTGGCGATTACCTACTTTCACACGGGTATCCGCACTATCATCGGCGTGGAGTCGTTTCACGGTCCTGTTCGGGATGGGAAGGGGTGGTTCCAACTCGCTATGGTCACCAGGCATAAACGGTGTGCCGCGCTGACTCGGTCAACGCAGCGAATAGGGATGTAGTTGGGGTTGTGCGTATCGGCCAATGGCACGCGATACTCAACCAGGAGAAACACACTGGTTATAGGATCAAGCCTTACGGGCAATTAGTACTGGTTAGCTTAACGCATTACTGCGCTTCCACACCCAGCCTATCAACGTCCTGGTCTCGAA
>NZ_JBYOJU010000040.1:0-95920 GCF_057798855.1 Cupriavidus sp. 96C5-1
TGGCCATATAAACTGGTAACGGCAGATGCCTGAATGGGCAAGCGAGATTGTCATTCAGGGGTCATACAATGAAACCACCGTCATTCGCAGTGGCAACGCCGTTCGTGCCGGTAGCGCCAGCAGTCAGGCAGGACTGTCGCGCCCACCACGAATCCGCAAAGCCAGCAAGCCCGACACGCCAGCCTCCTGCAAGGATCGCTTTCTTTTGGTTACTTTTCTTTACGAGTAAAGAAAAGTGACACCTCCATGTGCCCGAGGGCCTGACACCACTCCGCCTTTAGGCCCTGCAGACCAACATCAGGCCCCCACAAACGCAAAAATCCCCAACAAAAATCCCAAAAACAAACACAGCGCTACAATCAACTAATGCGTATCCTCGGCATCGACCCCGGCCTCCGCACCACCGGCTTCGGCGTGCTGGAGAAGCACGGCAACAAGCTGACCTACATCGCCTCCGGCACCATCAAGAGCGACGGTGAGACCGGCCTGCCGGCAAGGCTGAAAACCCTCTTCGACGGCATCAGCGAAGTCACCCGCACCTACGCTCCCGATTGCGCCGCGATCGAGAAGGTGTTCGTCAACGTCAACCCGCAATCCACGCTCCTGCTGGGCCAGGCCCGCGGCGCCGCGATCTGCGGGCTGATGGGCTATGGCTTGCCGGTGTTCGAGTACACCGCGCTGCAGTTGAAGGTGGCGGTGGTCGGCTATGGCCGTGCCAACAAGGAGCAGGTGCAGGAGATGGTGATGCGCCTGCTGAGCCTGTCCGGACGGCCCAGCCCCGACGCGGCGGATGCGCTCGGCATGGCGATCTGCCACGCCAATGGCAGCAATACGCTTGGCGCCCTGACCGGACTGGCCCCGGAGTTGGTGCGCAAGGGCATGCGGGTCCGCCGTGGCCGCCTGATCGGCTGAGCGGCCAGCCAACCGCGCCCGGCCGCCCTTCGGGCTGGCGCCGGCAAGTCCAGGTCCCTTACCTCTTACAATCGAGCGGTTGCCCCGTCAAAGGATGCCGATGTCCCGCTCGCCCCTCTCGTTGCGTTCGCCTCGCCCGTCTCCCCTGGCCTGCCTGCCCGCGCTGCTCGGCGCGATTGCGGTGGCGGTCCTCGCCGGCTGCGCCGCGCCGCCCGTCGGCATGGCGCCGGCGCCTGCCCCCGCGCCAGTCCCTGTGCCCGGCCCGGCGCCTGCCGCGCCCAAGGCGCTGGTGATCGGACACCGCGGCGCCAGCGCGCTGCGCCCGGAGCACACCCTGGCGTCCTACGAGCGTGCCATCGAGGACGGCGCGGACGTGGTCGAGCCGGACCTGGTCATGACCCGCGACGGCGTGCTGGTGGCCCGCCACGAAAACGAGATCGGCACCACCACCAATGTGGCCGAGCTGCCCCAATACGCCAGCCGCAAGCGCATCAAGGTGATCGACGGCGAGCGCCTGGACGGCTGGTTCACCGAAGACTTCACGCTGGCCGAGCTGAAGACGCTGCGCGCGCGCGAGCGCATTCCGCAGCTGCGCCAGGCCAATACCCGGTACAACGACCAGTTCGAGATCCCCACCTTCGATGAGATCATCGAGATGGTAGCCAGGGCCTCCCAACGCAGCGGACGGGTGATCGGGCTGTATCCGGAGACCAAGCACCCGAGCTATTTCCGCAGCATCGGCCTGCCGCTGGAAGAAAAGCTGGTGGCCACGCTGCGGGCGCACGCCTACACGCGCAGCGCGCCGGTCTTCGTGCAGTCGTTCGAGACCGGCAACCTGCGCGAGCTGCACCGGCGCCTGGGCGGCAGCATGCCCAACGTGAAGCTGGTGCAACTGATGGGCGGCGCCAGGAGCCGGCCGGCCGACTGGCGCCTGGCCGGCGATACGCGCACCTTCGCCGACATGATGACGCCGATCGGCCTGCGCGAGGTCGCCAGCTATGCCAGCGGCATCGGCCCGGAGAAGTCCAGCGTGGTGCCGCTCGACGCCAACGGCAACCTTGGCGCACCGAGCGCGCTGGTGCACAACGCGCACGCTGCCGGACTGCTGGTCCATCCCTACACCTTCCGTCCGGAAAACCGCTTCCTGCCGCGCAACCTGCGCACCGGCGGCGACGACGCCACGCGCAGCCCCGCCGGCATGGTGCGCGAGGTGCAGGCCTTCCTCGCCGCGGGCATCGACGGTTTCTTCACCGACGATCCGGCGCTGGGCCGGCAGGCGGTGGACACGCTGGGGCGCTAGCCGCAAAGATGGCCTGGATGGCGGCGCTCACCGGCGTACCGCACGCTGGGCTACACTGGCGGCCTTTGCGATGGCGTGCCCTTCCCGGCGGCGCCATCGCCCCCTCATCTTATCCAGGCGCGCGCGCCGCAATTCGCTGCAGACACCACACCATGATCGGACGCATCGCCGGCACCCTCATCGAGAAGAATCCCCCGCACCTGCTGGTCGATTGCCACGGCGTCGGCTACGAGATCGACGTACCGATGAGTACCTTCTACAACCTGCCCGCCGTCGGCCATCCCGTCACGCTGCTGACGCAGCAGATCGTGCGCGAGGACGCGCACCTGCTGTACGGCTTCGGCAGCGCCACGGAGCGCAACGCCTTCCGCGAGCTGATCAAGATCACCGGCATCGGCGCGCGCATGGCGCTGGCGGTGCTCTCCGGCATGTCGGTCGGCGAGCTGGCGCAGGCCATCACGCTGCAGGAGGCCGGACGCCTGACGCGGGTGCCGGGCATCGGCAAGAAGACCGCCGAGCGCCTGCTGCTCGAACTCAAGGGCAAGCTCGGCGCCGAACTCGGCCATGCGCCCGGCAGCGCGCCGGTGCACGACAACGCCGTCGATATCCTCAATGCGTTGCTGGCGCTCGGCTATTCCGAGAAAGAGGCGGCGCTGGCGATCAAGCAGGTGCCGGCTGGCACCGGCGTGTCGGACGGCATCAAGCTGGCGCTGAAGTCGCTGTCGAAGGGCTGACCGCCGCGCGGCGCCGGGCACGCGCGGCCGGCGCCCTGCCCGGAGGGGCTACAATCGAACCACTTTGCCCGTCTCAGACTCATGATCGAAACCGACAAGCTTGCCCCCGACCGGAGCGGCGACCGCATGATCGCCCCCACCACCGCCTCGCCCAACGAGGAGGCCTTCGAGCGGGCGCTGCGTCCCAAGCTGCTCGACGAATACGTCGGCCAGGAAAAGGTGCGCGGCCAGCTCGACATCTTCATGCACGCCGCGCGCAACCGCCGCGAAGCCCTCGATCACGTGCTGCTGTTCGGGCCGCCGGGGCTGGGCAAGACCACGCTGGCGCACATCATCGCCCGCGAGATGGGCGTGAACCTGCGCCAGACCTCGGGACCCGTGCTGGAGCGCCCCGGCGACCTGGCCGCGCTGTTGACCAACCTGGAAGCCAACGACGTCCTCTTCATCGACGAGATCCACCGCCTGTCGCCGGTGGTCGAGGAAATCCTGTACCCGGCGCTGGAGGACTACCAGATCGACATCATGATCGGCGAAGGCCCCGCGGCGCGCTCGGTCAAGCTCGACCTGCAGCCCTTCACGCTGGTCGGCGCCACCACGCGTGCCGGCATGCTGACCAACCCGCTGCGCGACCGCTTCGGCATCGTGGCGCGGCTCGAGTTCTATACCGCCGAGGAACTGTCGCGCATCGTCACGCGCTCCGCGCAACTGCTCAATGCGCGCATCGACCCGCTGGGCGCACTGGAAATCGCCCGCCGCGCGCGTGGTACGCCGCGTATCGCCAACCGGCTGCTGCGCCGCGTGCGCGATTACGCCGAGGTCAAGGGAGACGGAAACATCACGCGCGCCATCGCCGACGCGGCGCTGGCCATGCTCGACGTGGATGCGGTCGGCTTCGACCTGATGGACCGCAAGCTGCTGGAGGCTATCCTGCAGAAGTTCAGCGGCGGCCCGGTGGGCGTGGACAACCTTGCCGCCGCCATCGGCGAGGAACGCGACACCATCGAGGACGTGCTGGAGCCCTACCTGATCCAGCAAGGCTACCTGCAGCGCACGCCACGAGGCCGCATGGCCACCCCTGCCGCTTACCGGCACTTCGGGCTGGCCGCGCCCGGCGATAGCGGCGACCTGCCCGCGCCATGATCGAGCGGGATGGCCCGCTGCCCGCGCCTGGCGCCGGCAGCGGGCAGGCACCCGGCGCCTCGCATTAAGAAATTTCGCGCCCCGCAGACAATTCTTTTGTCATGCATTGCTGGCCGTTGCCTCCTTGTCCACAATGACTGAGCCCCGACCGCCCCGGGACGGGCGACGGCAGACGCCGAAGCGCCAAAGTACCGGATCGCCAGGCGGCCGGCTTACTTTTCCCCAGACAGGAGAGAGCACATGAATCGACGCCGCTTTGTCACCCGGATGGCGGGCTCGGGCCTGCTCGTAGCCACCGCGTTCGCCGCGGGCTGCACCACAACCGACCGCTATGTGCCAACCGACGCGTCGACCAAGAAGAGGGAGATCGATGCGGGCGTCGACGGCGCGCTCAACCGCCTGTACTCCACGGTCAGCGGCGCGCGCGAGCTGGTCGCGCGCGCCGAGGGCATCCTGGTATTCCCGCGCGTGCTGTCGGCGGGGCTGGTGGTGGGCGGCGAGTACGGCGAGGGCGCATTGCGCTCCAAGGGCGCCACGGTGGGCTATTACCGCACCACTTCGGCCTCGATCGGCCTGACCGCGGGCGCCCAGTCCAGGTCGGAGATCCTGCTGTTCATGACCCCCGAGGCCTACAGCAGGTTCGCCGACAGCAGCGGCTGGACCGTCGGCGCCGACGCCAGCGTCGCGCTTGCCAAGGTGGGAGTCAATGGCTCGATCGACACCAATACCGTGCAGCAGCCGGTCATCGGCTTCGTGCAGACCAATGCCGGACTGATGTTCGATATTTCGCTGGACGGCGCCAAGATCGGCAAGCTGAACCTGTAGGCGGCGGTTCCCCGCCAGCAAGGCCTGCCGCCGTGGCAGGCGCCAGGCATCCCGGCCAGGCCCCGCAGGGCTTCGCCGGGATGTTTCGTCGGCGGACAGTGTGGCGGGCACGGTAGCTGCGTGGCTGGCATAATCGCCCGAAAACCGCCCCCGGAACCGCAATGACCACCTCAGCCGCCACGCCCGTCCACAGCGGGCGCGTCTATCGTTACTATGATCTCGTGATGGTGGCGTTCGTCACGGTCCTGCTGTGCTCGAACCTGATCGGCGCCGCCAAGGCGGCCCAGGTCACGCTGCCCTGGATTGGTGCGGTCACCTTCGGCGCGGGCGTGCTGTTCTTCCCGATCTCGTACATCTTCGGCGACGTGCTGACGGAGGTCTACGGCTACGGGCGCGACCGGCGCGTGGTCTGGGCCGGCTTCGCCGCACTCGGCTTTGCCACCTTCATGAGCCTGGTGGTGCTGAAGATGCCGGTGGCGCCCTTCATGTCGGACTACCAGAAGAGCCTGGAGGATGTCTTCGGCAACACATGGCGCATCGCGTTCGGCTCGCTGGTCGCGTTCTGCTGCGGCAGCTTCACCAACAGCTACGTCCTGGCCAAGATGAAGCTGTGGAGCAACGGCCGCTGGCTTTGGACGCGCACCATCGGCTCCACGCTGGCCGGCGAACTGGTCGATTCCTCGCTGTTCTACGTGATCGCCTTCTACGGCATCTGGCCGCTGGAAAAGGTGATCCAGGTGGCGATTGCCCAGTACATCCTGAAGACCGGCTGGGAAGTGGTGATGACGCCGGTCACCTACAAGGTGGTGAACTTCCTCAAGCGCGCCGAGCGCGAGGACTGGTACGACCGCAATACCAACTTCACGCCGTTCCGCTTGCGCGTCTGAGGCCAGGCCGGCGCGCGGCGGCGCCCTATGGCACGCGGCGATCGACCTCGTCGAGCGTGAGCGCCTCCAGGTGGCCGACATCGGCCCATTGCATCACCGTCAGCCGCACGCTGTCGCAGCGCAGCCGGTTGATGCTGGCATTGAGCAGCTCGTGCCGGCGCGGGGCCTCCAGCGTCATGTCGTTGGCCTCGCGGTAGAGGCAATCCAGCACGCCGCCGTGCGCAACCAGCGCGATGCGCTCGCCGGGATGGCGGCGCGCCAGCGCCAGCGCGGCTTCCACCGCGCGCTCGTGGAACGCCAGCAGGGACTCGCCGCCGTCGGGCGCGTAGTCGGGCACCCGCGCCTGCCAGCGGGCGAAATCCTCGGGCAATTGCTCGGCCACCTCCGCGTAGGTCATCCCCTCGAGCGAGCCGTAGCAGCGCTCGCGCAGGCGCGGCTCCGGCCGCACCGCCATGCCGAGCGCGCCGGCCAGCGGCTCCGCGGTCTGCATCGCGCGCGCCAGGTCGCTGGCGTAGACCGCGTCGATCGGCTCCTCGGCCAGCGCCTGGCCCAGCGCCTGCGCCTGCGCCACGCCGGTGGCGTTGAGCGGGATATCGAGCTGCCCCTGCAGGCGCCGCTCGCGGTTCCAGGCGGTTTCACCGTGACGGATCAGGATCAGGTGGGTGAAGGCCAGCGAATGCGGCCCGGGCAATTGCGACATGCCGTTTCCTTTACGCGCGACGCTGCGCGGTCGTGGCGGGCCTGGCGGGCAGCGCGGTCCGCGCGGCCTGCCAGGGGCTCACCGTGCCGGGTTGCCGGCGAGTTTCGGATTGAGGGTATAGGTGCCGGTGAGCACGGCCTGTGCCAGCACGTGGCCCTGGATCGCTGCGCGCACCTGTGCGCCCGAGAAGGTGCCGTCCAGCGGGAGGCGATCCAGGTCGAGCGCGTAGATCGTGAATACGTAGTGGTGCAGCAGGGTGTCGTTCCACGGCGGGCAGGGGCCGTCGTAGCCGTAGTAGTCGCCCTTCATGTCCAGGTCGCCGGCGAACCAGCCGGTGTAGTCGTTCACGCCGTGGCGCAGGCCGCCCGCGGCGGCGGTGCCGCCGGTGGCCTCGGGGCCGGGCTTGCCGCGCGCGATCACGCCGTCGCTATGGCTGCCGGCCGCGATCGAACGCAGTCCGGGCGGAATATCCGCCAGCACCCAGTGGAAAAAGTCCACGCGCGGCAGCGTGGCGGGGACCTCCCGGCCTTCCTGGTTGACGTCGTCGCCACGGCTGGGCACGTCCGGATCGTGGCAGATCAGCACGAAGGAACGGGTCTCGGCAGGCGCCTCGTCCCAATGCAGGTCGGGATTGCGGTTGCTCGACAGCGCCACGTGGGTAGCGGGATCGATCGCGCCGAAGGCGAACTCGACGGGAATCGGCCCATTGTCGCTGAATGCCTTGCTCCAGAGTTTCATGTTGCTCTCCTTGCTGGTTTGCGCCGCGCGCTGCGCGGCATGCGGGGTCAGGCCATGGCCGGCCCCGGAGGTGAGATGCGCTGTCCCGGGTCCGGCAAGCCGCCGGGGCTGGTGGCGATAGGAAGCGGGACGGTCGGGGTCATGTCCGGTCGGGGCGGTGCCGCATCAGCGCGCGGCCTGGGCAGGCTGGGCGTTGGCTGGCGGCACGCGCAGCCAGAATGTCACCGGCCCGTCGTTGACCAGGCTGACCTGCATGGCGGCGCCGAACTCGCCGGTCTGCACCTCGCCGTGCTCGGCGCGCGCGCGGGCCACGAAATGCTTGTACAAACGCTCGCCGTCGGCCGGTGCCGCAGCCGGCGTGAAACTCGGCCGCGTACCGCTGTTGGTGTCAGCGGCCAGGGTGAACTGCGACACCACCAGCAGGCCGCCGCGCAGGCCGCTGCCATCGATATTCCGGACCGGCAGGTTCATCCTGCCGTCGGCGTCGGAGAACACGCGGTAGGCCAGCAGCTTGGCCAGCAGGCGCTCGGCCTGCGCCTCGGTGTCGCCGCGCTCGGCGCATACCAGGGCGAGCAGCCCGGGGCCGATCTCGCCGGTGGTGCGGCCGTCGACGGTGACGCGGGCCTGTGCGACCCGCTGGATCAGCGCGATCATCGGCAGTTCCTGCCCGGCCTCAAGCCAGCGTCACGCGCGCAAAACGGCGCTTGCCGACCTGCACGACGTAGCTGCCGGCCGCTACCTTCAAAGCCTTGTCGCTCACGGTGGCGCCGTCGATCTTGACGCCGCCCTGCTCGATATTGCGGTTGGCCTCGGAGGTGGACGGCACCAGGTTGGCCTGCTTGAGCAACTGGGCAATACCGAGCGGCGCGCCGGACAGGCTGACCGCGGGGATGTCGTCGGGCACGCCGCCGCGTGCGCGGTGGTTGAAGTCCTCGAGCGCGCGCTCGGCATCGGCGGCGCTATGGAAGCGGGTGACGATCTCCTGCCCGAGCAGCACCTTGCAGTCGCGCGGGTTGCGGCCCAGCGCGATCTCCTGCTTCATCAGGTCGATCTCGCTCATGGGCCGGAACGACAGCAGCTCGAAGTACTTCCACATCAGGTCGTCCGAGATGCTCATCAGCTTGCCGAACATGTCGCTCGGGGCTTCGGTCACGCCGATGTAGTTGCCCTTGGACTTGGACATCTTCTCCACGCCGTCCAGGCCCACCAGCAGCGGCATGGTCAGGATGCACTGCTGCTCCTGGCCGTATTCCTTCTGCAGTTCGCGGCCCACCAGCAGGTTGAACTTCTGGTCGGTGCCGCCCAGCTCCAGGTCGGACTTGAGCGCGACCGAATCGTAGCCCTGCATCAGCGGGTAAAGGAACTCATGCACCGAAATGGGAATCCCAGTGCGGAAGCGTTTGGTGAAGTCGTCGCGCTCCATCATCCGCGCCACGGTGTACTTGGCCGCCAGCTGGATCATGCCGCGCGCACCGAGCGGGTCGCTCCACTCGCTGTTGTAGCGGATCTCGGTCCTGGACGGATCCAGCACCAGGCTGGCCTGGCGGTAGTAGGTCTGGGCGTTGGCCTCGATCTGCTCGCGGGTCAGCGGCGGGCGGGTTGCGTTGCGCCCGGAAGGATCGCCGATGGTGGAGGTGAAATCGCCGATCAGGAAGATCACCTGGTGGCCCAGGTCCTGCAGCTGCCGCAGCTTGTTCAGCACCACGGTGTGGCCGATATGGATGTCGGGCGCGGTCGGGTCCAGGCCCAGCTTGATGCGCAACGGCACGCCGGTGGCTTCGCTGCGCGCGAGCTTGGCCAGCCATTCGGATTCGACCAGCAGTTCGTCGCAACCGCGCTTGGACACCTCCAGGGCGTGCATCACGGAGGGCGTGAGGGGGTAGGAGGTGGCAGCGCCGGAGGAAACTTCAGTCATGACGTAAGTCTTTGAAAAACATGAGAATTCAGACGCGGGCACAAGCGGCACTCGGCCAGCTTTGGTATAATCCGCGCTTCTTGTGCCGGCGGGAACAATCCCGTGGGCCAACCGCCATTCTAGGCGGCAAACCAATATGGCACGCGCCGCACCTCGGGGGAGGAAGGCAGACGAAGCACATCGTCGCGGCAGCGCAGCCCGAACCAAAGAGTGAATTTTACGTGATGTGGTCCAGACTCCGCGAAGTTTTCGCGCGTGAGCTGGTGGTTCTAGTCGATCCGACCAACGCCCTGCACGCCCGCCGGCGCAAGCAGTTGACGGCAGCGGTTGGCACGGTGTTCACGCTGGGCATGGCCGCCGCCATGGGCGTGGCCCCCCGTACCGCCTACGACGACCCCCAGGCTCCGCGCGTCAGGGAGGCCATCCGCCTGCCCGATTTGCGCACCCAGCTCGAACAGCTTACCGACACCGACGCCACCTTCGTGCGCGAAGAGCGCATGCAGCGTGGCGACACCATCGCCAGCCTGCTCAAGCGGCTCGGCGTGGACGACCCCGATGCGCAGGCGTTCATCCGCCGCAACGCCACCGCGCGCGGCCTGTTCGACCTCAACCCGGGCCAGACGGTCCAGGCCGAGGTCGACGAGAACAACCTGCTGGTGTCGCTGCAGGCCAACCTCGGCGGCGACGCCAATGCATCGCGCGAACTGGTGATCGAACGCGTCGACGACCTCGCCGACCCGGTCTACAAGGCCCGCGTCGAATCGGTCAAGAACGAGCTGCACTACGAGATGCTGTCCGGCGCCATCGAGGCAGGCGGCTTCTTCAAGGCCATGGACGCGGCCAACGTGCCTGACGAGATCGTCCAGCAGATGCTGTCGATCTTCTCCGGCGTGATCGACTTCCACCACGATATCGCCAGCGGCGACCGTTTCCGCATCGTCTACGAGGCCGGGTTCCGCGACGGCGCCTTCGTGCGCAACGGCCGCGTGGTGGCGGTCGAACTGATCAACCGCAACCAGCTTCATCAGGCGCTCTGGTATGCCCCCGAAGGCAGCAAGCAAGGCGGCGCCTACTACACATTCGACGGGCGCAGCATGAAGCGGCCCTTCCTGCGCTCGCCGGTGGAGTTCTCGCGCGTGTCGTCCGGCTTCGGCGGGCGCGATCATCCGCTGCATCACCACTGGGCCCAGCACAAAGGCGTCGATTTTGCCGCGCCCACCGGCACCAAGGTGTTCGCGACGGGCGACGGCGAGGTGGATTTCGTTGGCCAGCAGAACGGCTACGGCAACATCGTCATCCTCAAGCACCATAGCGGCTATTCGACCTATTACGCGCACCTGTCCGGCTTTGCCGGCGTGCAGCGCGGCCAGACCGTGGCACAGGGCCAGGTGATCGGCTACGTGGGCCAGACCGGCTGGGCCACGGGCCCGCACCTGCACTACGAGTTCCGCGTCAACGACGTGCCGCAGAACCCGCTGGCCATCGCCGCGCTCGACGCGCCGGCGCTGTCGGGTCCGGCACGCCAGCAGTTCCTGAGCTATACCAGCGACATGCTCAGCCGTATCAACGCGCTGCGCACCTACAACGTGGCTTCCGCCACCAACTGAGCCAGCAAGCCAACCACCGAGCCAGCATGCAGACCGCGCCCACCGAACGCTTTATCGGCATCATGTCCGGCACCAGCATGGATGGCGCGGACGGTGTGCTGGTCGATTTCTCCGGGCCGCGCCCGGCCGTGCTGGCGGCGGCCCACCAGCCGTTTCCGCCCGAGTTGCGGCAAGCCTTCGCGGCGCTGCAACAGCCAGGCGAGGACGAGATCCACCGCGAGGCGCTGGCGGCCAATGGCCTGGCGCGTGTCTACGCCGCCTGCGTGGCAGCGCTGCTGCGGGATGCCGGCCAGGCACCGGCGGACATCGCCGCGATCGGCGCGCACGGCCAGACCGTGCGCCACCGTCCCGCTTTGTATGACGGCATCGGCTACACCCGCCAGAGCCAGCAGCCGGCGTTGCTGGCGGAACTCAGCGGCATCGATGTCGTGGCCGATTTCCGCAGCCGCGACGTGGCCGCCGGCGGCCAGGGCGCGCCCCTGGTTCCGGCGCTGCACCAGGCCCTGTTCGGCGACGCCGCCGAAACGCGGGTGGCGTGCAATATCGGCGGCATCTCCAATATCAGCGTGCTGCCCGCCGCCGGCGCGAACCGGGGCGAAGGCGGCGCGGCACGTCCCGTCACCGGCTTCGACTGCGGCCCGGGCAACGTGCTGCTCGACTACTGGATCGATCGTCACCGCGGCCTGGCCTACGACGCCGATGGCGCCTGGGGCGCCAGCGGCGCCATCGACCAGGCCCTGCTGGCGCGCTTGCTCGCCGAGCCGTACTTCAGCGCGGCCCCGCCCAAGAGCACGGGCCGCGACCTCTTCCATCCCGCCTGGCTCGAAAACCATCTCGCCCACTCTGGCGCATCCCTGAAGCCCGTGGACGTGCAAGCCACCCTGGCCGCGCTGACGGCCGAGGCCATTGCCCGCGATATCCGCGCGTACGCGCCCGACGCGGCGCGGCTGATCGTCTGCGGCGGCGGCGCCCGCAACGGCTTCGTGATGGCAAGGCTGGCGCAAGCGCTGCCCGGCGTGACGGTGCAAAGTTCGGACGACCTGGGCGTGCCGGTCTCGCAGGTGGAGGGCATCGCCTTTGCCTGGCTAGCGCGCCAGATGCTGCGGCGGGCGCCCGGCAACGTCCCCACCGTCACCGGCGCGGTCGGCCCGCGCGTGCTGGGCGCGCTCTACCCGCGATAGACGCCCTCCCCGCCTGCGCTCACGCCGGCTCGGCGTGCCCTGCCTCGCAAGCCCACTGGATAAACGCCTCGGCGACTGGCGACGGCCGCATCGCGGGAGACCGCGCCAGCACCACGCGCTGGGGGGCCACGGTTTCACGCAGCGGCAGGCAGGCGATGGGCTGGCCGTCGTAGCTGTGGTCGCCCGCCGGGCGCGTGCACGATAGCGCCACGCCATAGCCATGCGCCACCAGGCCCCGCTGCATCTCGAAAGTCTGCGTGTACTGGTGCAGCTGGGGGCGCAGGCCGTGGGCCCAGAACAGCGACAGGAAATACTCGCGTGTCTGCGCGATGTCCTCCAGGATCAGCCGTTCGCCGGCCAGTTCCGCCAGGCTTACGCTTTGCTGCCGGGCCAGGGCATGGCCTGCGGGCAGCAGCGCGTAAGGCTCCAGCCTGGCCAGTATCCAGCGCGGGATGCGCTGGTCGAAACCAAGATCGTAGGTCAGCGCCAGTTCCGCCTTGCCGGCGGTCAGCATGCGATGCACCGTGGCCAGGTCGGCCTCGAACAAGGTCACGGCGACGTGGGGATGCAAACGGCGGAAGCCGGCCAGCATCCGCGGCGCGTAGTAGGCGCCGAGATCCTGGAAACAGCTCAGCGACAGCTGCCCGCTCAAGCCCCGCGGGCCTGCCGACTCGGCCCCGTGCGCAGTCAAACCCGCCGCCAGCGCCAGGATATCGCGTGCGCGCCCAAGCAGGCGCTGGCCTGCCGGCGTCAGCTCCAGCCCCCTGCTGACCTGGCGGCGGAACAAGGTCTCGCCCAGCGTCTGCTCCAGCTGCGCCACCGCCAGGGATACCGAAGGCTGGGACACATGCCGCGCGCGGGCAGCGGCGCTGATGCTGCCGTGCTCGGCGGCGGCGACGAAATACTCGAGCTGGCGGAAGGAGAAAGCAATCATGTTTTCCAATACTACAGCATAGGAAATATATACTTTTCCTATCTACGCCTCGCCACGATACTCGTCCCACGCCAGCCATCCCAGGGGATCTTCGTGAATCCGCACCCGCACCGATCGCACCTATGCGCCACCGACATCGAAACCTACCAGCGCGACGGCGCCCTGGTGCTGCGCGGCGCCTTCACGGACTGGGTGGCGTCCCTGCGCGAAGGGTTCGAGCAGAATCTCGCCGCGCCCGGCCCCTTCGCCATCGAGAACGTGGGCACCGGCGAGCGCGGCCGCTTCTTCGAGGACTACTGCAACTGGGAACGCATCGCGCCCTTCGCGGATTTCATCCGGCATTCCCCGGCTGCCGCCATTGCCGGGCAGATCATGCGGGCCGATGCGGTCCAGATCTTCCATGAGCACATCCTGGTCAAGGAGCCCGGTACCGCCAAGCCCACGCCCTGGCACCAGGACCTGCCCTACTACTGCGTGGACGGCCTGCAGACCGCCAGCTACTGGATCCCCCTGGACCCCGTCACCACAGCCAACACCTTGCGCGTGGTGCTGGGCTCCCACCGCTGGCCCAGGCTGGTGCGGCCCAAGCGCTGGGCCAGCAATGAAAACTTCTACGCGGGCAGCGATCTGTTCATGGAAATGCCGGACGTGGAAGACGGCAGCCATGCCATCCTGGTGCCGGAGCTGGAACCCGGCGACGCCGTGGTATTCGACTTCCGCACGGTGCACGGCGCGGCGGGCAATACCGGCACGGGACGGCGACGCGCCTTCTCGGCGCGCTTCCTGGGCGATGACGTACGCTACCTGGAGCGGCCGGGGCGCACCTCGCCACCCTTCCCGGGGATCGGGCTGAGCAGCGGCGATCGGATGCGCGAGGATTGGTTTCCTGTCGTATGGCGCCGGGACCCATAAGCCGGCCAGAGCATCGGGCAATAAAAAAGCGCACCGAAGTGCGCTTTTTTATTGCCTGCGGAAGCCGCGGCGCTCTGGCGAGCCTTACACCGAGAACGAAGATCCGCAACCGCAAGTGGTGCTGGCGTTCGGGTTCTTGATCACGAACTGCGCGCCGTTGATGTCTTCCTTGTAATCGATCTCGGCGCCCACCAGGTACTGGTAGCTCATCGAGTCGATCAGCAGCGTGACGCCGTTCTTGTCCAGGGTGGTGTCATCCTCGTTCACCTCTTCGTCGAAGGTGAAGCCATACTGGAAGCCGGAACAACCGCCGCCCTGCACGAACACGCGCAGTTTCAGATCGGCATTGCCCTCTTCCTCGATCAACTGCTTGACCTTGTCGGCAGCGCTGTCAGTAAAGACGAACGGGGCCGGCATGTCCTCGGTAACGGGTGCCTCTGCGACTGCGTTCATGGGGTTCTCCTATTTAGGTACGCCTGTATTTTAAGCGCTCTGGGAAGATCGTGCCGAAACCCCGCGAATTCAAGGGCTTCTGCTCGTATGGCCAGGCTGCGGGTGCGGTATCAGGCAGATTCCTGCGTACCCGAAGCCAGAGTCAGGTTGGGCAGCGCCCTGGGTTCGGCGCCGGCCAGGGGAACCAGGCGGCCCTCCACCAGCGCGCCCTGGTGCATTTCCAGGGCAGCGTAGTGTACTTCGCCGTGCACGCGCGCGCGCGGCTGCAGTTCCAGCAACTCGCTGGCGTGTACCGGCCCGGTGACGGTGCCGTTGAGGATCAGGTGTCCGACACGGACCTCCCCCTCGACCACGCCCTTCTCGCTGATCACCAGCATGCTGGTCTGGTCGGCCGCTGCCGTGACATTGCCGCGCACCCGTCCGTCCAGACGGAGGCCGCCCGAGAACGTCAGGTCACCCTCGATAACGCTGTGCTGGCCGATCAGGGTATCGATCGCCAGACCTTTTTTCTTGGAAAACAACATAGGTCCCTTATTCCGTTGCTGGCCCAGCGCAACCCTCACGGCATCGCCGTCTGGGTCGCGCGCAACTGACCGTTTTGCAAAATTCGTACCGTTACTGCCCGCACGGTGGCTCCCGCCGGCAGCGCGAAGGCGCCCTCTATTCGTTGGTAATGCGTCAGACGCACGCCTGGCAGGGGGTTGGTGGCCGCCTCGGGCACGGTCAAGGCAACCGGCTTGCCGCCCTGCATCAGCGAAACCACCAACTGTACCTCACCGCGAAATTCCGCTAACGACGAAAAAGCCTTGGATCCACCCTGCATTATCAGCAAACGATAGTGCATCTTCAGTGCATCGGTTTCATCGAGACTGACGCGAAAACTCCGCACGTGGATGCCGGAGGTATTGCCGCCAGCCGGCAGCAGGCTCTCGAAGAACGCCAGGTCCTCCTTGAGCTGGGCGACCTCGGCTTCCGCCGACTTCAATTGCTGGGCCAGCCCCTCCTGTGCTCCACGCGCCATCTGCAGCTGCGCCTCGGCCGTATTGGCCACGGCCTGCAGGCGGTCGCGCTGCGCCGCCATCGCCACCGCCTGCTCGCGCAGCGTCGCGTTCTCGGCCTTGGTGGCCGCCATGTCGGGCACCGCGCCGGTCAGGCGCCGGCCGGCATCGTAGGCCCACCCGGCAGCGCCCGCCACCAGCACCAGCACCAGTACGGCGCCCAGCACGCGCAGCGGCCAAGGCAGATGCGTGCGTACCGCCAGGCGCTGCGACAGCAGTCCGCGGCGGGGACGCAGCAAACGGTACTTCATGCGCCGCCGGCGCGCCGCCCAGTCAGGCAGGCGAGATGCGGTTTGGCTGGCCATTGCATCATGGTCGGGTTCTCCGGACGGCAGGAGCGGGGATTGTATCCGGCAAGAGGCAAAGGATTTGTAAAACCTGTGTTAAAGCGCCTGCTGCCCCATCGCCCGAGTACCTTGCCATCGCCTGCCCCGCCCACTTCCGCGCATTCCAGCCTGCCTGCCATGGCAAAAAAAAACCGCACGGAGAACCGTGCGGTTTTTTTCTGGCGCGGCCAGACCCGGAGACCGGATCCGCCGAACACACATCAACGCTTCGAGAATTGCTTCCGACGACGCGCCTTGTGGAAACCAACCTTCTTACGTTCCACTTCACGCGCATCGCGCGTGACGAAACCGGCCTTGGACAGCGTCGGCTTCAGGGTGGCATCGTAGTCGATCAGTGCACGGGTGATGCCGTGGCGCACTGCGCCGGCCTGACCCGTTTCGCCGCCGCCAGTCACGTTGACCTTGATGTCGAAGGTCTGTGCGTTGGCAGTCAGTTCGAGCGGCTGGCGCACGATCATCAGCGAGGTTTCGCGAGCGAAATACTCATTGATGGGCTTGCCATTGACGATGATGTCGCCCTTGCCCGACTTGATGAAGACCCGTGCCACTGCGCTCTTGCGGCGGCCAGTACCGTAATTCCAATTTCCGATCATGGATGGCCCCCTTAGATTTCCAGCGCTTTAGGCTGCTGTGCTTCATGCGGATGATCGGCTTCGGCGTAAACCTTCAGCTTCTTGATCATTGCATAGCCCAGCGGGCCCTTCGGCAACATGCCCTTCACAGCTTTTTCCAGGGCGCGGCCCGGGAAACGCTGCTGCATCTTGCCAAACGTCGTTTCGTAAATGCCGCCCGGGTAGCCCGAGTGACGATAATACTTCTTGTCGGTTTCTTTGGTACCCGTGACACGCAGCTTGGCTGCGTTGACGATGATGATGTAATCACCCGTGTCGACGTGCGGAGTAAATTCCGGCTTGTGCTTGCCGCGCAGTCGGCGTGCCACTTCGCTGGCAACACGGCCGAGGACTTTGTCCGTCGCGTCAATCACGTACCAGTCGCGCTTAACCTCTGCAGGCTTTGCGGAAAAGGTCTTCATGATTTTTCCTGAGACTTGTAGAACCTGCCCGAAACATGACTTGCGTCGTCGGTCGACCCTTAGGATCTGACCTTCCTGCTTGTGTGTGCAGGCTCTCCCTGAATTTCTTTCCCGCGGGCATGACGGAAAAGCCGACGAGTATACTGCGGATTCCAGCCGAAGTACAAGCAATGTTGGGCGTGAACGTCAAGATGTCGCCATGTGGCGGTCCGCCTTCCCGCCCCGGCACATCGGCGGCGGCGCCAGAAAAGGCACCATGAAACACTTCACGGGACGGCCCGGCGGACGCAGAATAAAAAAAACCCAAGCTATCGAGCTTGGGTTTGAATCCACCAAAGGAGGAGGGTGGAGGAGACACCTGGAGATCGACAGGGCTGGTTGGCGGTGCGGCCGGCGGATCCACCGGGGATTCGCTTTCGCACTCTGGCTCACCGTGTGCGCCGTCGTTCAATGATTCAAATTATACATACGCACGGGCCAGGCGCAAGGAAAATTTGCAGTGCGAAATGGCATTTCGTATTGTAAAAAATTGTGAAGACGTAAGAATACGGCTATTTATTCAACAAAATCAACAACTTGGACGCAATAAAGACTGTCACTACATTGTCATTTTAGAGGAAAGCCTCAGTTTTGGCGGAAAATTGCCGAGGTACGGCATCTTCTGCTTCGTGGCATATACTCAAAAAGCAAGTATCGAAATCGCGTGTTCATGATCGGATACGCACACATCAACACCCAGGATCGAACAAAATGGAATGCAAAGTGACTTGGATGGGCACCGATGGCATGAGCTTCGTCGCCCAGACCGGTAGCGGCCACATCGTTGCCATGGACGGCGCGCCCGAGGGCGGCGGCCACAACCTGGCGCCGCGCCCGATGGAGATGGTGTTGCTGGGCACTGGCGGCTGCACCGCCTACGATGTGGTGCTGATCCTGAAGAAGAGCCGGCAGGACGTGCGCGGCTGCAGCGTCAAGCTGGAAGCGGAGCGCGCCAGCGAGGACCCGAAGGTGTTCACCCGCATCAATTTCCACTTCACGGTAAGCGGCCGCAACCTGAACCCGGGCGCGGTCGAGCGCGCCATCCACCTGTCGCACGACAAGTACTGCTCGGCCTCGATCATGCTGGCCAAGACGGCGGAAATCACGCACACCGTGGAAATCGTCGAGGTATAAGCGCCCGGTGCCTGGCAAGGCAGCAGGCCTGGCCGCCACGCACCCATGCGCAATGGGCGGGCGGCCACGCGAAAGAATCAGAAGCAAAGCAGGCCGATAAGCCGGATTCTGTGCGCGCCGGCTTCCTTGCGGCCGCCCGCGCGTGACAATCATTCCTCTAGGCCGACCGTTACCGGCCGGCTCCAGCTCCCTACCCGCAGGCTCAGCGAGCAGCCTCAATGCCTGCCTATTTGGGATTGCTCCAGGTGGAGGTTACCGCGTTTCACCCTTCCCGCCGGGCGAACCCGATGGCAAGACTCGTCTCTGTGGCCCTATTCCGCACGTTGCCGTGGATGGCTGTTAGCCAACACCTTGCTCTGTGGAGTCCGGACTTTCCTCCCCTCGCCCCTTGACGGTGCGAGCAGCGATTGCCTGGCCTGCTTTGCGGCCCGCAGTCTAACACCGTTTTGACATAAACCGGCCATCCGCGTCCACCCTCGCCCCTATGCATCGCCGGCGGCCGGGGCGCGGCGCCCTTGGCGGAATACGCTGGTATCGGCGTAGTAGGCAGGATCGCGATTGGCTTCGCACCAGCCGGGAATGCCCATCACGGGTAGCGGCGCAAAGCGGCGGCTGTGCAGTTCGGCGGCCTCGAGCGAGGCGCACACGGCATCGTCGAGCGGGCCGGGCAGCGCCACGCCGCCGACCGGCGGGACGGCCAGCGGCCAGGCGTGCGCGGTCAGGGCCTTGTAGGGCCGCGCCAGTTTTTCCAGCAAGGCGTGGCCGAACGGCACCACGCCGCACCGGGTGGCGCCCTTCCCGCTCCCATCCCACGCAGCCCGCCGCGCCACGAACAATGGCTCCCAGGCAAAACCCCGCAGCAAGGACTCCAGCCCGGTATCGGCACTCAGGAAGAGGATGGCGTTTTCGTCGAACAGGGTAGCGGCGTCACGCAGGCTGCCGCGGCGGGCCTGTACGCCCGTGGCGGCGATCGCCTGCGCCTGCAGGCGATTCAAGACGCGCTTGGAACGGGGAAAATGCAGCCACACCAGCGCATTGAAGACATCGTGCAGGTTGTCGCGCGTCGGCACGGCACCGGTGGCAAAGATATGTGCCTCATAAGCCGTGCCGACAGGCAACTCAGCCTGGGGCACGAAACGCAGCGGCAGGCCTCCCGCATTGCGCAGTCCGCGCTGCGCGGCCATCTCGCAGAGCACGGCGCGCAAGTCGGCGCCACCTTGCAGTGCCGCCGCCAGCGCCATGCCAGGCCCGGCGAACGGCCGGAACCAGGGCTGCGACCAGTCGATCCCTGCCACCGCCGCGGCCAGCGGCGCCACGGCCGGGTCCCGGACGTGTATCTCCGATGCCACTGCGCCAGCGCGGCCTAGCGGGCCTTCCAGCGCAGCGTCTCGCCGCCGCGCAGCGGTACCAGCGTGGTATCGCCATAGGGCAGTTCGGCCGGCAACTCCCAGTCTTCGCGCGCCAGGGTCAGCGTGCCGCCGTTGCGCGGCAGGCCGTAGAAGGCCGGGCCGTTGAAGCTGGCAAAGGCTTCCAGCTTGTCGAGCGCGCCGGCCGCCTCGAAGGCCTCGGCGTACAGCTCCATGGCATGCAGCCCGGTGTAGCAGCCGGCACAGCCGCAAGCATGTTCCTTCAGGCCGCGCGCGTGCGGAGCGCTGTCGGTGCCGAGGAAGAAGCGCGGGCTGCCCGATACGGCGGCAGCCACCAGGGCTTCGCGGTGGGTTTCGCGCTTGAGCACCGGCAGGCAGTAGTAGTGCGGGCGAATGCCGCCGGTGAAGATGGCATTGCGGTTGTACAGCAGGTGATGCGCGGTGATGGTGGCGCCGACCGGGCCTTCGGCATCGCGCACGTATTCGGCGGCATCCTTGGTGGTGATGTGCTCGAACACCACCTTGAGCGCCGGGAAGTCGCGGCGCAGCGGCGTCATCACGCGGTCGATGAAGACGGCTTCGCGGTCGAAGATGTCGATCGCCGGATCGGTCACCTCGCCATGCACCAGCAGCGGCAGGCCCACGCGCTCCATCGCTGCCAGCGCGCCCGCGCAGTGGCGCAGGTCGGTCACGCCGGCATCGCTGTTGGTGGTGGCGCCGGCGGGATACAGCTTGACGCCGTGCACGAAGCCGCTGGCCTTGGCCGCGACGATCTCCTCGGCGCTGGTCTTGTCGGTCAGGTACAGCGTCATCAGCGGCTCGAACGCCAGGCCAGCCGGCAGCGCCGCCAGGATGCGGTCGCGGTAGGCCGCGGCCTGCGCCACCGTGGTCACGGGCGGCTTCAGGTTGGGCATGATGATGGCACGCGCAAACTGGCGGGCGGTGTCGGGCAGGACGGCGGCCAGCGCAATGCCGTCGCGCAGGTGCAGGTGCCAGTCGTCCGGGCGGGTGATGGTGAGGTTCTGGGTCATGGCTTTCGGGAGCGCCGGCCGGCAGTCGCAGGCTGGCGCTGATCAGGGATTACAGAATCAGGATGGCGCGGTAGTCATTCACATTGGTGCGCGTGGGACCGGTCACCACGAGATCGCCCGCGGCATCGAAGAAGCCCCAGGCATCGTGCGCGTCCAGCCGGGCTCGCGCCGGTGCGCCCGCGGCCTGCGCGCGCGCCAGCGTGGACGGGTCCAGCAAGGCGCCGGCATTATCCTCGGAGCCGTCGATGCCGTCGGTGTCCGCCGCGATGGCGTACACATTATCGGCGCCATCCAGCTCCAGCGCGAGCGACAGCAGGAACTCCGAGCAGCGCCCGCCGCGAGGCTTTCCGGCCGCCCCGCCACCGCCCTGCGGCAGCGTGACGGTACATTCACCCCCGGAAATCAGCGCCACCGGGACCGCGAAGGGCGCATTGTACGCGCGTATCTCGCGCACCAGCGCGGCATAGACCCGCGCCACTTCCTGCGCCTCGCCGGTCACCGTATCGCCCAGCACCACCGGCTGGATGCCGCGTGCGCGGAAGTGATCCGCAGCCGCCACCAGGCTGCCGTGGGCCGTTGCAATGACGAGGTTCCGCACCCGCGCGAACAGCGGGTCCCCGGGCTTCGGCGTTTCCGCCACCTCGCCGCGCGCGCCGCGCTCGAGGTAGCCCCTGACCACAGGTGGCACGGTAGCGCCATAGCGGCGCAGGATGTCCAGCGCATCGGCGTAGGTGCTCGGGTCCGGCACGGTCGGGCCCGAGGCGATCGCGCTGGGATCGTCGCCGGCCACGTCCGAGACGATCAGCGTGGTCACCGGCGCGCGGCAGGCCTGGGCCAGGCGCCCACCCTGGATGCGCGACAGGTGCTTGCGCACGATGTTCATCTCGGTGATGGGGGCGCCGCAGCGCAGCAGTTCCTGCGTGGTGGCCTTGAGGTCAGCCATGGCGATACCTTCGGCCGGCAGCGACAGCAGGCTGGAGCCCCCGCCTGACACCAGCACGATCAGACTGTCCTCGGGACCCAGCTCGCTCACGCGCGCCAGGATCTCGGCGGCGGCGCGCTCGCCGGCTTCGTCGGGCACCGGATGGCCGGCCTCGATCACGCGGACATGTCCGGTCGGCAGGCCGTGGGCATAGCGCGTGACCACCAGCCCCTCGATCGCATGGGTGCGGTCGAGCGCGGCATAGGCCTGTTCCACGGCCAGCGCCATCGAGGCCGCAGCCTTGCCGGCACCGACCACCAGCGTGCGGCCACCCGGCTGGGGCGGCGGCAGGTGCTCCGCCACGATGCGCAGGGGATCGGCCGCCGCCACGGCGGCGTGGAAGGAGTCGAGCAGCAAGGCGCGCGCATCGGCCGCGCCGGCCGGCAGGGATGGGGCGGCCATGTTCACAGCGCCTCCGCAATGGCCTGGCCGAGATCCGCCGTGCCTGCCTTGCCGCCGATATCGCGGGTCAGCGGCGCATGCGCCGGACCGGCCGCCAGCACCTGTTCGATGGCGCCGAGCACGGCCGCGCCGGCTTCCGGCTGGCCCAGGTGCTCCAGCATCATGGCGCCGCACCAGATCTGGCCGATCGGGTTGGCCACGCCGCGCCCGGCGATATCCGGCGCGGAGCCGTGCACCGGCTCGAACAGGCTGGGGAAGGTGCGGTCCGGATTGATATTGCCCGAGGGCGCGATGCCGATGGTGCCGGTGCAGGCCGGGCCCAGGTCGGACAGGATGTCGCCGAACAGGTTGCTGGCGACCACCACGTCGAACCAGTCGGGATGCTGGACGAAGTGCGCAGTCAGAATGTCGATGTGGTACTTGTCGACCTTCACGCCCGGGTAGTTCGCGGCCATGGCCTCCACCCGCTCGTCCCAGTAGGGCATGGTGATGGAGATGCCATTGGACTTGGTGGCCGAGGTCAGATGCTGCGCCGGGCGCTTTTGCGCCAGCTCGAAGGCGAACTTGAGGATGCGGTCCACGCCGGTGCGCGTCATCACCGTCTCCTGGATCACCACCTCCCGGTCGGTGCCGGGGAACATGCGCCCGCCGATGCTGGAGTACTCGCCCTCGGTGTTCTCGCGCACCACGTAGAAATCGATGTCGCCGGGCTTGCGCGCATTGCCGTCGCGGTCCACCAGCGGGCTGCGGATGCCGGGCATCAGCCGCACCGGGCGCAGGTTGACGTACTGGTCGAAAGAGCGCCGGAATTGCAGCAGCGAACCCCACAGCGAGACGTGATCGGGCACGGCGTCCGGCCAGCCCACCGCGCCAAAGTAGATGGCATCGTACTTGACCAGGGTGTCGAACCAGTCGTCCGGCAGCATCTTGCCGTGCCGGGCGTAGTAATCGCAGCTGGAGAAGTCGAAATGGTCGAACTGCATGCCGATGCCGAACCGGCGCGCGGCGGCGTCCATCACGCGCAGGCCCTCGGGCATCACTTCAGTGCCGATGCCATCGCCGGGGATGACTGCGATCTTGTATTTGCTCATGTCTCGGAAGCCCGCTGGATCTAGGTATTGAATTCGGGGGGGGAAAACGCGATGCGCTTGGCAGATAACCCGGGGAGGCCGGATAATGGGACATTCTATTGCAATCCGGCAGCCCGCTGCCGGTCCGGTGCCCGCCATGTGCCAGCTGCTCGGCATGAACTGCGCCACGCCGACCGACGTGACGTTCTCCTTTACCGGCTTCGCCGCCCGCGGCGGCGTCACGGACCACCACGCCGACGGCTTCGGCGTGGCATTCTTCGAGGACAAGGCCTGCCGCCTGTTCATCGACAACCAGTCCGCCGGCACCTCGCCGGTGGCGGACCTGATCAAACGCTACCCGATCAAGTCCAAGAACGTCATCTCGCATATCCGCAAGGCAACGCAAGGCACCGTGCTGCTGGAGAACTGCCACCCCTTCATGCGCGAGCTGTGGGGCCGGCACTGGATCTTCGCCCACAACGGCGACCTGAAGAATTTCTCGCCCTTCCTGTCCGGGGTCTACCAGCCGGTCGGCGACACCGATAGCGAACTCGCCTTCTGCACCCTGATGCAGGGACTGCGCAAGCGCTTCCCCGGCTCGCAGCCGCCGCTCAACGAGTTGTGCCACGCGCTGGCCGACATCACGCGCGAGATCACGCTGCACGGCGTCTTCAACTACCTGCTGTCGAACGGGCAGGCGCTGTTCGCGCACTGCTCCACGCGCCTGTACTACATCGTGCGCCAGTGGCCGTTCTCCACCGCCCACCTGATCGACGCCGACCTGTCGATCGACTTCGCCCAGGTCACCACGCCCGACGACCGGGTGGCGGTGATCGCCACGGCGCCGCTGACCGACAACGAGACCTGGACCGCCTTCGAGCCCGGCGAACTGATGATGTTCGAGGATGGCCGCGCGGTCATGACGCTGACCGTGCCGATCCCGCCGGAAGTCCAGGCCAAGAACGCCGCCAACAGCGCCTGCACCTGAGCCATCTCCCGGATGGCCCTGGCACACGGCTGCCGGCGCGCCTTCAGTCGAGCGTGAGCTTCTGCACGGCTACCGTACGCTTGTAGATATCGTATTCCTGCACGATTTGCTGGCGGAACTGCTCTGGCGTGTTGGCCACCACCATCGACCCGGTGGCTTCGATCCGGCTGCGCACGCCGGGATCCTGAAGGGATTTCCTGACCGCCAGGTTGATGCGTTCCACCACGGCCTGCGGCAGGCCCTTGGGTCCGTAGATGCCATAGAACGCCATGCGGTTGGCAGGTTCGAGGCCGACCTCCTTGAAGGTCGGAACGTTCGGTAGCTGCGCCACCCGCTCCGGCGCGGACACCACGATGGGAATCAGCCGGCCGTCCTTGATAAAGGGAAGCGCGGACGGCAGGTTATCGAAGACCACACCCACCTGCCCGGCCACGGCGTCGTTCAGCGCGGGGCCCGAGCCCTTGTAGGGCACATGCATGATCGACAGGTGGGCCAGGCTCTTGAAGAGCTCCATCTGCAGGTGCCCGATGGAGCCGGTGCCGGCCGTGCCGTAGCTGTATCTGGTCGGGTTCTTCTTCAACTCGGCAATGAACGCCTGGTAGTTCTTCGCGGGAAACGAAGGATGCACCGCCAGCACGTTGGGGGTCGCCGCGATATTGACGATGGGCGTGAAGTCCTTGAGGGGATCGTAGGGAATCTTCGGGTTGATGGCCGGATTGGTGGCCGTGGTGGACACCGTCGCCACGCCCAGCGCGTAGCCGTCGGGGTTGGCCCGCGCGATCTCGGCCGCGCCAAGCACGCCGCCGGCCCCGGCCTTGTTCTCCACCACTACCGATTGCCCCAGCTCCTTGCTCAACGGCGCCGAAATCACGCGCGCCACGATATCCGTGGTACCACCGGGAGAGAACGGCACCACCAGCCGCACCGGCTTGGTGGGATAGGTCTGGGCGTAGAGCGCCGATGCGCCGGCGGCGCACAGGGAAAGGGTGCACAGCTTGAGGAAAGAAAGCCTGTTCATGTGCGGTCTCCTTGATCGTGGTTCGAAATAGTTTGAAGTTGAACGAAGCGCGGCCATCGGTGGGCGATAAGCGATCAGCGGTCAGCCGCCGCCGGCCGCTTCGTCAGCGGCGGTGCAGCATCGCCGGATCCAGTCCGGCACACTGGCTGACCCCCAGCATGGCCATGTTGCGGTCGACTTCGTCCCGCAGCAGGTTGATCGCATGCGTCACGCCGGCTTCGCCCGCCACGGAAGCGGCGTAGTTGAAGGGCCGCCCGACGAATACCAGCTTCGCGCCGAGCGCCAGGGCCTTGACGACGTCGGTGCCGCGACGGATGCCGCCGTCGATCATCACCGGCAGATCGCCGACCGCCGCCACGATCCCGGGCAGCACCCGCAAGGGCGCCACCGCGCCGTCGAGCTGCCGGCCGCCGTGATTCGATACGACGATGCCGTCGGCGCCCCGGTCGCGGGCCAGCACGGCGTCCTGCGCGCTGAGGATGCCCTTGACGATCAGCACCCCTTTCCAGCGGCGGCGGATGCGCTCAAGGTGGCTCCAGTCGAGATGGTCGCGCGCGGAAAAGTCGCGCAGCACATTGGCCGACAGGATCGGCGCGCCGCGTTCCGCGAAGGAGTTCTCGAAATGCGGCATGCCGTGGCGCAGCAGCGTGCGCGCGAAGGTGCCGACCAGCCACTGCGGGCGCGTGATACCGTCGTACGCCAGGCGCAGGCTGGGCCGCAGCGGCGTCGAGAAACCACTGCGCACGTTGTTCTCGCGGTTGCCGGCGACCGGAATATCCACCGTCACCACCAGGGTGCGGCATCCGGTGGCCTGTACGCGGTCCAGCAAGGCATCGATGCGCGCCGCATCGCCCGGCACATAGGCCTGGAACCAGGCATCGGGGGCGGCTTCGAACACGTCCTCGAGCCGGATCAGCGATGAACCGCTCAGCACCATCGGGATGCCGGCCGCCCGCGCCGCGCGCGCCTGCACGATGTCTCCGCGATAAGCGGACAGCGCGCTCAGCCCCATCGGCGCGATACCGAAGGGCGAAGCGTAGGTCTTGCCGAAGAGTTCCACGCTCTGGGTGCGCCGGGACACGTCCACCAGTACGCGCGTGGTCAGCGCATAGTCGTGGAAGGCGGCACGGTTCTCCTGGAGCGAGCGGTTGTCTTCGGCGGCGCCCGCGATATAGCCGTAGATGGGCCGGGGCAGGCGGCGCCTGGCGGCATGCTCGAAGTCATCCAGGGACAGGATGCGCTGCAGCGCGCGCGAAGCCTGTTTCAGCGGGGCGGCGAAACCGCGGTTGGTGGGCCGGGTGGAGGCAGCGGCATCCGTGGCTGAAGTCATGGTCTGGGTACGGGTATAGGTATGGGTGCGGATCGATGACACGCACTCTATGCCCGCCTCTTGACTCCATAAAGCGAATTTATTTCAGATACTATGTCCTCTTTTTTTCAACTACATGAGGCATCTCCAGACATGGGAACCGCTGCGGAAATGCCCGATCTCATCAAATCATGACCCTCAAGCAACTCGAAGCATTCTATTGGGCGGCCACCTGTTCGAGCTTCGCCATCGCAGCCCAGCGCCTGCATCTTTCCTTGTCGTCGCTTTCCAAGCGCATTGCCGAACTCGAGGATTCCCTGGGCCGGCCTCTGTTCGACCGGAGCGGGCACAAGGCGGTGCTCACCGATGCCGGCAACCGGCTGGTCTCGCGCGCCCATGCGCTTCTGCGCAGCGCCGACGAACTGCGCATCGAGATCGGCACCGTGGCGGGCCTGCATGGCAAATGCCGATTCGGCGTGGGAGAACTGACCGCACTGACCTGGCTGCCACGGCTGGTGCGGCTGATCGGCGAAGCCCACCCCGGCCTGGAGCTGGAGGCCCACGTCAGCATTGGCGAGGCGCTGGAGAAACGCGTCGAAGACGGCGAACTCGACTTCGCCGTGGTGGCGGGCAAGTCCACCCGCGGCACCATCGCGTCCCATGCGATAGCACAGGCGCAGTTCGTGTGGTGCACATCGGCACAGGCAACCGGCCGCGCCACCCCGATCAGCCCGGACACCCTCGGCAACCGGCCCCTGGTGACCTTGCCATCCGGCTCGGGCGTAACGCGCTTGCTCGACGAATGGCTGGACGGCCGCGGCGGGCTGCCGCAACGGCGCATCGTCTGCAATCACTGGGGTGCCGTGGCCGGCATGCTGGTGGAAGGCATCGGTGTCGGCATCCTGCCCCATGGCTGGGCGCAGTCGCTGGCCAAACGCGGGGCACTGCGCGTGCTGCGCAGCGATCCGGCGTTGCCTCCCCTGGCCTACTCGTATCAATGGCGCCGCGACGATTCCCGGCCGCTGGTCGGCGCCATGCGCGAACTGACGTTGCTGGCGGCCGACTTCCAGTCGGCGAGCCGGATACTGTAGGTCCGGGTGGGCTGCCGAACCTGCGGGCCGCGGCAGCCGTCGTCATTCCAGACGGTGTTGGCGCATTCCGGCAGCTTCGTCTGATGCCACCGGTTTACCCCCTCTCCCCATGAGCTGAGGGAGAGGGAGTGACAGCCGTCGTCATGGCTGCCGGGTCTGGCGCGTCATCAGTGATGCAGGATCTTCGACAGGAACTGCTTGGCCCGGTCGGAGCGGGCGTCGATATTGCCGAAGAACTCTTCCTTGGCGCAGTCCTCGACGATCTTGCCCTGGTCCATGAAGATCACGCGGTTGGCCACCTTGCGCGCGAAGCCCATCTCGTGGGTCACGCACATCATGGTCATGCCTTCCTGCGCCAGTTGCACCATCACGTCCAGCACTTCGTTGACCATCTCCGGGTCCAGCGCCGAGGTGGGTTCATCGAACAGCATGCAGATCGGATCCATCGACAGCGCGCGGGCGATCGCCACGCGCTGCTGCTGGCCGCCCGACAACTGGCCGGGGAACTTGGCCGCCTGCGCCTTCAGGCCCACCCGGTCCAGGTACTTCAGACCCTTGGCGGTGGCTTCCTCTTTCGAGCGGCCGAGCACCTTCATCTGGGCGATGGTCAGGTTCTCGGTGATCGACAGGTGGGGAAACAGCTCGAAGTTCTGGAACACCATGCCCACGCGCGAGCGCAGCTTCGGCAGGTTGGTCTTGGGCGAGCCCACCGAGGTGCCATCCACCGTGATGTCGCCCTTCTGGAACGGCTCCAGCGCGTTGACGGTCTTGATCAGCGTGGACTTGCCGGAACCCGACGGGCCGCACACCACCACCACCTCGCCCTTGGCGACCCTGGTGGTGCAATCGGTCAGCACCTGGAAGGTGCCGTACCACTTGGAGACGTTATTGATTTCGATCATACGGCCACCTTTTTCTGGTAACGCTTAACCAGCAGCGATGCGGAGAAACAGATAATGAAATACACCAGCCCGGCAAACAGCAGCATCTCCACGATGCGGCCGTCGCGCTCGCCGATGCCGTAAGACTGGCCGAAAAAGTCCGCCAGCGCGCTCACGTAGACCAGCGACGTATCCTGGAACAGGATGATGCCCTGGGTCAGCAGCAGCGGCACCATGTTGCGGAAGGCCTGCGGCAGGATCACCAGCCGCATCGCCTGCCCGTAGGTCATGCCCATGGCCTGCGCGGCGAACATCTGCCCGCGCGACACGCTCTGGATACCCGCGCGGATGATCTCGGAGTAATACGCCGCCTCGAACAGGGCGAAGGCGACCAGCGCCGAGGTCATGCGCAGGTCGGATGCCTGCGACAGGTTGAACGCCTTCTGCAGGACCTGCGGGATGATCAGGAAGAACCACAGCAGCACCATCACCAGCGGTATGGACCGGAAGATGGTGACGTAGCCCTGCGCGAACCAGTTCAGCGGCTTGACGGAGGACAGCCGCATCATCGCCAGGATGGTGCCCCAGACGATGCCGACCACCACCGCGGTGACAGTGATCTTGAGCGAGACCAGCATGCCCTCGCCGAGCACGCTCAGCGTAGTGGGATTGATCGAGCTGAAATCGAATGAATATGCCATGACGTGTCCCTTTACTTGGTGCCGATGAAGCCGGGCACGCGGGTGCGTCCTTCGACCCAGCGCATGAGCAGCATGACCACGATATTGATCAGCGCGTACATCAGCGTCACCGCGATGAAGGACTCATACGGCCGCGCCGTGTAGTCCACCAGCTGGCGCCCCTGCGCCGCCAGTTCCAGCAGGCCGATGGTCGACGCCACCGCGGAGTTCTTGAAGATATTCAGGAACTCGGAGGTCAGCGGCGGCACAATGACACGGAACGACATCGGCAGCAGCACATAGCGGTAGGTCTGGGCCAGCGTGAAACCCATCGCCAGGCCGGCGTTCCGCTGGCCGGGCGGCAGCGAGTTGATGCCCGAGCGGACCTGCTCGCAGACCCGGGCTGCCGTGAAGGTGCCCAGGCAGAGCATGGCTGCCAGGAACTGCTGCGCGAAGGGATTCATCTGCTTGAAGGTCTCGCCGCCGGGCAACAGCTCGGGCATGACGAAATACCAGATGAACAACTGCACCAGCAGCGGAATATTGCGGAAGATCTCGACGTAGGTGGCGGCCAGGCCGGACAGCCACTTGTTGGGCACCGTGCGCAGCACGCCAAGCACGGAACCGATGATGAGGGCGATGATCCACGACGAAAGCCCCAGCGCAATGGTGACCTTCAGGCCGGAAATCATCCAGTCCAGGTAGGTCTCGTTCTGGGCCGCTTGTTCGAGGAATACACCCCAATGCCAGCTGTAGTTCATGATGTGTCCTCAAAAAGAAACGGAAGGACACGCCTTCCGTTTCACACAACCGGAAGCCCAGGATCAGTCGAGTGCCTTGTCGTTCGGATTCTTGAACAGCGCCTTCATGTCTTCAGACAGCGGGAAGTCCAGGTTCAGGCCCTTGGGCGGAACCGGCTGCTGGAACCACTTGGTGTACAGCGTATTGACCGAGCCATCCTTCATCATGCCGGCGATCACGGTGTCCGACAGCTTCTTGAACGGTGCGTCGTCCTTGCGGATCATGCAGCCATAGGACTCGCGCGATTGCGGCTTGCCCACCACGATCCAGTCGGCCGGGTTCTTGGCTTTGGCGCGTTCGCCGTACAGCAGCGCATCGTCCATCATGAAGGCGACGGCGCGGCCCGACTCCAGCGTCAGGAACGACTGGCCGTGGTCCTTGGTGCTGATGATGTTCATGCCCAGCTTCTGGTCATCGTTCATCTTGCGCAGCAGGCGTTCCGAGGTGGTGCCCGCGGTGGTCACCACGTTCTTGCCCTTCAGGTCGGCCCAATCCTTGATGCCGCCATCCTTCTTCACCATGATGCGGGTGCCGATGATGAAGATGCTGTCGGTAAACGATGCCTGCTTCTGGCGCTCGAGGTTATTGGTGGTGGAACCGCACTCGATGTCGATGGTGCCGTTCTGCAGCAGGGTGATGCGGTTCTGCGAGGTGATCGGGATTTCCTTGACCTGCAGGTTCGGCAGCTTCAGGCGCTCCTTGATGGCCTCGACGATCTTGATATTGATGTCGTAGGAATAGCCGACCTGGCGCACGCCGCCCAGGTTGTAATTGAACGGAATCGACGACTCGCGCACGCCAAGCGTAATCACACCGGTGTCTTTGATCTTCTGCAGCGTGCCCGTCAGTTGCTCGGCGGCTTGCGCGGTGCCGCACAGCACGCCGGCCGCAATCATCAGGGAAGCCAACTTGGCAACATTCATAACATCTCCTTGACCATGAAGAGAAAGGCGGGACTCAGGCAAGATGCCGCCCGCCGACGAGGTAGTATTACGCAGGCAGGCATTCAAGACAACGGGGTTTTTCCCCTAACAAAGTCAATACCAGCACGGCTTGCAGGCAAACCCAAAGCATGCATCAAGCCCTTCCCGCACTGGATTGCCCCGCTCCGTCATGGCCTTCCGTCAAGGGAATGCTCGCCGGGAACCTCTCTTGCGAATCGCTGCGGCACATACGACAACGCGGCTGCCGGGAGGCCCGGCAGCCGCGTTACCAATGCTGGATCGGTTTGCTGCATTGCAGCATCGCTATTCAGCGATACCGCTGCGGCAAACCGCGCTTGTCCACATCAAGCATCAGGGATAGAGACCGCGCATTTCGCGCGCCTGCAGAATCCGCGTGCACGCCACGATGAAGGCGGCGGTGCGCAAGGTAACCTTATTGTCCTGAGCGACCTGCCAGATCGCACGGAATGCCTCTTGCATGATTCGTACCAGGCGCTGGTTGATCTCTTCTTCGGTCCAGAAGAAGCTGGAGAAATCCTGCACCCATTCGAAATAGGAGACCGTAACGCCGCCAGCATTGGCGATCACGTCCGGCGCCACCAGGATATTGCGCTCGCGCAGGATGTCGTCGGCTTCCGGCGTGGTCGGGCCGTTCGCACCTTCGATGACCATGCGTGCCTTGATGTGGGGCGCGTTCTTGGCGGTGATCTGGCCTTCCAGGGCGGCCGGGATCAGGATTTCGCAATCCACCTGCCAGAACTGCTCGGCGGAAATGGTCTCGCCCTGGAAACCCTCGATGGTGCCGCTATGCGAGGCGTATTCCATCATGGCGGGCACGTCCAGGCCGGCCGGGTTGTACAGCGCGGTGCGATGGTCCTGCACCGCCACCACCTTGGCGCCGGCTTCGTGGAACAGCTTGGCAGCCACGGCGCCGACATTGCCGAAACCCTGCACCACCACGCGTGCGCCCTTGATGTCCAGGCCCAGGTTGCGGGCCGCCTCGGAACCCACCACGAAGACGCCGCGCCCGGTTGCCTCGCGCCGTCCCAGCGAGCCGCCCAGCGAGATCGGCTTGCCCGTGACCACGCCGGTGGAGGTGCTGCCGGAGTTCATCGAGTAGGTGTCCATCATCCATGCCATCACCTGTTCATTGGTGTTGACGTCAGGCGCCGGGATGTCCTTGTTGGGCCCGATGATGAAGTTGATTTCGCTGGTGTAGCGACGCGTCACGCGCTCCAGTTCCGAACGCGAGAGCGTACGCGGATCGACGCGGATACCACCCTTGGCGCCGCCGTAAGGCACGTTGACCGCCGCATTCTTGACCGACATCCAGGCCGACAGCGCCATCACTTCCGACAAGGTCACGTCCTGGTGGAAGCGCACGCCGCCCTTGCCCGGACCGCGCGACATGTTGTGCTGTACGCGATAGCCTTCGAAGTGGGCAATGGTGCCGTTGTCCATCTCGATCGGCACATCGACCACCAGGGCGCGCTTGGGGCGCTTGAGGGTCTCGACCCAGCGGGCCAGCGAGCCCAGGTACGGCGTGACACGATCGACCTGCTGCAAGTAGATGCCCCAGGGCCCGAGCGCGTCGGCGTTCAGGTAGGAAGGCAGGGTGTGGTTCTTTACGGCAGGATTGGACGGCGCTGCGGAAGACATCGTTTGGTTCCGGTGTGAAGGTGCCGCAAGCTTAGGGGAGGCGGCACCGCCGAAGCCAATGCCGTTTGATCATCCCGTTATGCACGGATTGCATAACCTTGAGACACGCCGGTGCGCCATCCCGACCGCTACGCCGCCCCGCCCTCCGGACCACGTCCGGCCTTTGGCGGCGCGGGCAGGCTCCGCGCCGCGAGCGACGACCACACGCGGTCCACCAGCTGGCGCTTGCCGCGGACCTGCGCGCTGCGCCGTTCGCTGACGTGTTCGCCCGGCTTCTCCCGGTAAAGCCGGATTTCCATGTCGATCGACAGCGGTGCCCCGCGCGCCGACTCGGCCCGGACCAGCCGGTGCTGGGCCAGTTCCTCTCGCACCGCGCTCTCCGGCAGGAAAGCCATGCCGTGCCCCGCCAGCGCCATCACCTTGAGCGCCTCGGCCATATCGGTCTCGTAGCACTTGTCGAGCCTGAGCGCGTCGGTGGTTTCGGACAGCAGCATGTCGACCATCCGGCCAAGGAAGGCATTGGGCGTGTAGCTGAGGAAGGGCACCGGCTTCTTGTCCGTGCCGGGCAGGCGGTACAGCGGCTTGCCGGCGGCGTCGGGCACGCTGTATGGCGACAGCCGCTCGACGCCCAGCACCATCATGTCGTAGTGCGCCGGGTCGAGCTGGATGGCCTGGCGCGCATGGTGATAGACCATGACCAGGTCGCAGCCGCCGTCCACCAGCGCCAGCACCGCATCGTGCACGTTGAGCGCGCGCAGCCGGCACGGCAGCTTGCCGATCTCGCGCTCCACCGCCTTGAGCCATTCGGGGAAGAAGGTCAGCGACAGCGTATGCGGCACCGCGAACTCCAGCACCTGGGCGTTGGCCGAGCGCTGCCCCCGCATCAGCGCGCGGGTCTCGCTGACCTGGGCCAGCATGGCCAGCGCCTGCTCGTAGAACACCTTGCCAGCCGGCGTCAGGCTGGTGGGATAGCTGGAGCGGTCGATCAGTTCCGTGCCCACCCAGGACTCGAGCGACTGGATCCGGCGCGAGAACGCGGGCTGCGTCACATGACGCTGCTCGGCCGAGCGCGAGAAGCTGTGCGTCTCGGCCAGGCTGACGAAGTCTTCAAGCCACTTGATTTCCATGAGGCCGCATTATCCACCGGCTGTCCGCCGCCATGCCATTGTCAGGAAAAAATTTTCGTTTATTTGCTATTTATTGGAATACGATTACACTTTCAGGCAGATTTGCACGACAAAATGCAGGTGTTTGCTACAAGCCGGACGCTATGATGGTCGCAGACCAACAAGGAGCCCTTCATGGCCACCCAGCAAGCCAGCATCGCGGATACCGCCAGCCATGCACGTAGCGCCGTCTTTGCCGGGCTCGACGCGGCCGATGGCCGGCCGGATCTCTTCGCCCCGCTCTCCGATGGCATGTCGTCGGCCTTTGCCGCCAGCGCGCGCATGGTGGCGCAAGGTATCGAGGCCAGCCTGCCGGATGCCGCGACACTGCTGGCGTTGCTGCCCGAAGCGCTGCGCGAGGGCTCAGCGCAGGGCTATGCCCGTCACCTGGTCCACGCCGATCCGCTGGCGCGCTTCTCCGCCATGCTGATCGTCTGGCGGCCGGGGCAGCATAGTCCGGTGCACGGGCACCAGACCTGGTGCGCCTACCGGGTGCTGCGCGGCACGCTGCACGAGCGCCACTACCGCTGGGACGCGCAGCAGCGGCGAGCCCTGCCGTGCGGCGCGCTCACGCGCACGGCGGGCGATACCTTCAGCGTACCGGCGGGGCTGCGCCATATCCACGCGCTCGGCAACGACAGCGACGAGATGGCGGTGTCGCTGCATATCTACGGGGTGGACCAGGAACACATCGGCAGCGGTGTGAACCTGCTGGTGGACGCGGCCTGAAGCAACGGCCGGCGTGCGGCCAGGCACCGGATACGCTGCATGTGATTGGAATTGCCATGGACCGCTACGACCGCCAGATACTCGCCGCCCTGCAGGAAGATGCCACCGTGCCGGTGGCCGAACTCGGGGAGCGGGTGGGACTCACTTCCACGCCGTGCTGGCGGCGCGTGCAGAAGCTCGAGGAAAGCGGCGTGATCCGCAAGCGCGTGGCGCTGCTCGATCCCGCCCTGCTGAACGTGGGCGTCACGGTATTCGTCTCGGTCCGCACCAGCCAGCATAGCGTCAAGTGGCTCAAGACCTTCCATGAACTGGTCGCAACGATTCCCGAGGTCACGGAGTTCTACCGCATGGCGGGCGATACCGACTACCTGCTGCGGGTGGTGGTGCCGGATATCGCCGCCTATGACCGCGTGTACAAGAAACTGATCCAGGGTGCGGAACTGGCGGACGTGAGTTCCAGCTTTGCAATGGAGCAGATCAAGTACACGACGGCGCTGCCGCTGGACTATGCGTAGCCCGCTGTTCGAGTGAGAGCGACGATCGAGGCTTCATCAGTGGGCACGGTGGCACCAGATTTGGGGCGCTCAGCCTCAAGCCGGGGCCACCGCGCCCACGACGAAACCAGCAAGGATCGGGAGACAGTAGCCATTCGCGCCGGTAACGCAAATGCGTGAACTACCACGGATCATTGCTATCAGGGGCACTACAATAAAACCAATGCCATCCGCAGTGGTGATGCCGTTCGCACCGGTAGCGCCAGCAGTCAGGCAGGACTGACGCGCCCACCACGAATCCGCAAAGCCCCCGAGCCCGACAAGCCAGCCCCCCTGCAAGGGGTCGCTTTCTTTTGGTTACTTTTCTTTACGAGTAAAGAAAAGTGACACCTCCATGTGCCCAAGAGCCTGACGCCACTTCGCCTTTAGGCCCTGCAGACTTGTCTGAAAACCCACCCAAGCCCAAGACCCCGACTCCTTTCCTGACAGCGCGAGCCACTGGCTCACCAATGACAAACCGGGAATCGCCATGCCGTTGGCGCCCCTACCGTTAGGAAAACGTCATCACCCCCGGTGCGCCCACCCCGTCATCCGCTTCTCCACCACCGCGAAAAACTCATACATCACCATCGCCATCACGGCGATCACCACCAGGCCCGCAAAGGCCAGCGGCATCTTCATCGCCGAGCCGGCCGACACCAGCAGGTAGCCGATGCCCTCGTTCGCCGCGCTCATTTCGGACACCGTGGTCCCGACGAAAGCCAGCGTGATGGCGACTTTCAGCGAAGCGAAGAAATAAGGCATCGAACGCGGCAGCCCCACCTTGAGCAACACATCGGTGCGCCTTGCACCAAGCACGCGCAGCACATCTTCCAGTTCCGGCTCCAGCGTCGCCAGTCCTGTGGCGATATTGACCATGATCGGGAAGAACGAGATCAGGAACGCCGTCAGGATCGCCGGGCCGGCACCCAGCCCGAGCCACACCACCAGGATCGGCACAAAGGCCGCCTTCGGCAAGGCATTGAACGCGGTCATCAGCGGATACCCGGCCGCGTAGGCCAGCCTGGACGACCCCATCAGCAAGCCCAGCACTACGCCCACCAAGATGGCAAGGCCGAAGCCGACCATGGTGGTCCAGAAGGTGCGCCACGCATGGCCGGCAATCACGTCCCAGTATTCGAACAACGAAGACACGATCGCACTCGGGCTGGGCAGGATGAAGTCCGAGACGTTGAACGCAAGGCAGGCACCCTGCCACAGCAGCAGGAAGGCGGCCAGCAGCAGCCATGGCGCCACGCGCTGCACGCGGCGCTGCCGGGCCGCGCTCATCGGGGAAGAAAAAGTGCTCATGGTCAGTGCTGCCGTACGTGGCCGATCTTCTCGCGCAGGGCGTGCACGAGTTCGGCAAAGGGTTCGGTATAGGTCAGGTCGAGGTCGCGCGGACGCGGCAGGTCGATCTCCTTGCGCGCCAGGATGCGCCCCGGGCGCTGGCTCATCACGTAGACGGTGTCGGCCAGGAACACGGCTTCGCGCAGGTCGTGGGTGACCAGGATCACGTTGAAGCGTTGCGCCTGCCACAGGTCGCGCAGCACGCACCACAGTTCCTCGCGGGTAAATGCATCGAGCGCGCCGAAGGGCTCGTCGAGCAGCAGCATGCGCGGCTCGTGGATCAGCGCGCGGCAGATCGACGCGCGCTGCTGCATGCCGCCGGAGAGCTGCCACGGATACTTGTCTTCGTAGCCGGCGAGCCCCACCGTGCGCAACAGTTCGCGCGCCCGCGCCGTGTATTCCTCGCGCTTTCGCCGCAGCGTGGAGCGGTAAGGCTCGACGATCTCCAGCGGCAGCATGACGTTCTGCAGCGTGGTGCGCCAGGGCAGCAGCGTCGGCGCCTGGAAGGCCATGCCGACCATCTTGAGCGGGCCCGTCACCTTCTCGCCAGCGATCCTGACCACGCCACGCGTAGCCGGCTTGAGCCCCGTGGCCAGCTTCATGAAGGTAGACTTGCCGCAGCCCGAGGGTCCGACGATGGCGATGAACTCACCCGGCTCGACCTGCAGCGAGATATCCTCGACCGCGAACTCGCTCTTGTGGGCAAGTTCGTCGTTATAGGCAAGCCAGACCCGGTTGAACTCGACGAAGGGTTGCGCCGCCGGCCCGGCTGGCGCAGCGGCACCGACTGCGGGGAACGCGGCCCCCGCGCGCAAGGAAGCATTGGCCATGGTCATCGCAGCACATCCAGTTCGGCGGCCGACGGCAGGTACGCATCGGTCCACAGCATGTCGGGATTGATGCGGCCCTTGGTGCCGAAGGCATCCGCCACCTGCGATGCCATCAGCGACAGGCGCGGCTTGTTGATGCGCCCAAAGCCCTCGGCACGCGCGTCGGGCGACTTGACCACGCTGTCCAGCGCCATCTTCAGGCGCCTGGTTTCCAGCTTCTCGTCGATGATGCCGTCGCGCGCCTTGACGGCCTTGACGCCCTCTTCCGGCCTGGCGATCACATCCCTGGCCGACCTGGCGAAGGCGCGCAGGAACGCCTTGACCGCCTCCGGGTTCTTCTTGAGGAAATCTTCCGACGCGATCACCGCATTACCGTACAGCTTCACGCCGTATTGCGGATAGGGCAGCACCACGATGTCCTCGTCCTTCACGCCGCGCGCATTGAGGTTGAGGATGGAGGTGAAGGAAAAACCGGTGATGGCGTCCAGGTCGCCGCGCGCGAGCATGGTCTCGCGCAGGGTCGGGTCCATCGCCTGCCAGTTGAAGCCCGACGCCTGCAGGCCGTTGGCCTTGGCGAAGATCGCGAAGGCGCGGCGGCCGGCGTCGAACACCGGTGCGCCAAGCTTCTTGCCGGCCAGGTCGCGCGGCGTCCTGATGCCGGATTTCTTCAGCGCCAGCACCGCCGCCGGCGTGTTGTTGTAGACCATCATCACGGCCACCGGCTTGTTCTTCGCGTCGGGGTTGTTGCCGTAGAACTCCATCACCGAGGCCAGGTCGGCGAAGCCCATGTCGTAGGTGCCCGAAGCCACGCGATTGACCACGTTGCCCGAGCCGTTGCCGGCGTCGATCGATACGTCCAGCTTCTCGGCCTTGTAGTAGCCCTTCTGCTCGCCCAGCAGGAACAGCGCGGAAGGCCCTTCGAAGCGCCAGTCGAGCTGGAAGCGGAGCTTGGTCTGGGCGTGCGCCTCGCCAGCGAATTGTGTCGACAGCACCAGGGCGGTGCCGAGCGCCATGCCGGCCTGCAGCAGGCGGCGCCGCAGGGCCGAAGCGGCAATGCCCGCGCCGGTGGCGCAAGCAGCGGTGGCGGCATGGGTACGGCCGGCGCCAGCGCGGGCGGCAACGGCATCGGGTGGGGTGGCGGCACGGAATAGCGGCATGAACTCTCTCCAGTTGATCATCTTCCTGGAGAGTTCGTCCGCAAGGCGCGTGCCACGTGTGCGCGCACCAACACAGGGCGAATACGTCACCTATTGTCGAACCAAATCCGTGCAACCGGATTCGCCGATCCTATTTGCCGAAGCGGATCGTCGACAATCCGCGGCCGCGCCGGGCCGGGCGGTCAGGCGTCCTGGGTGGCGTCGCCCGCTTCGATGGCCAGCACGGCGTCTTCCAGCGCCACCTCCCCCTGCGCCGCGCTGCGCGCCTGGATCTGCCACATCTCGGCATAACGGCCCTCGAGCCGCATCAGCTCGGCGTGGGTGCCGCGCTCGACGATGCGCCCATGGTCCATCACCAGGATCTGGTCGGCGTGCACCACGGTGGAAAGCCGGTGCGCGATCAGCAGCGTGGTGCGGTTCTGGGCCAGCCGCATCAGTTCGGCCTGGATGGCCTGCTCGGTGCGGGAATCCAGCGCCGAGGTGGCCTCGTCGAAGACCAGGACGGGCGGGTTCTTCAGCAGCGTGCGCGCGATGGCCACGCGCTGCTTCTCGCCGCCCGACAGCTTGAGGCCGCGTTCGCCCACCGGTGTGTCGTAGCCCTGCGGCAGCTCGCGGATAAAGGTATCGATCTGGGCCGCGCGCGCAGCCTCGATGACCTCTTCGCGGCTGGCGTCCGGACGGCCGTAGGCGATGTTGTAGTAGATGCTGTCGTTGAACAGCACGGTGTCCTGCGGCACGATACCGATGGCGCGGCGCAGGCTGTCCTGCGTGATCGAGCGGATATCCTGGCCGTCGATCTCGATGCCGCCGCTGCCCACATCGTAGAAGCGGAACAGCAGCCTGGCCAGCGTGGACTTGCCCGAGCCGCTATGGCCGACCACCGCGGTGGTGGTGCCGGCCCCGATGGTGAAATCCACATCGTCCAGGATCACGCGGTTGCTCTCGTAGCCGAAACCCACATGGGCAAAGCGCACGGCGGCGCCGCTCACGCGCAGCGGCTGGGCGCCCGGCGCATCGGCGATTTCGCGACCGGTGCCCAGCAGCACGAACATGCGGTCCATATCGGTGGTGGCCTGCTTGATCTCGCGGTAGATCACGCCGAGGAAGTTCAGCGGCACGTACAACTGGATCATCAGCGTGTTCACCAGCACCAGGTCGCCCAGCGTCAGCTTGCCGGCCGCCACGCCCACGGTGGCGCGCCACAGGATCAGGATCAGCCCGGTGGCGATGATGGCCTGTTGGCCGAAGTTCAGGAAGGACAGTGAGTTCTGCGAGCGGATTGCGGCGGTGCGGTACTTGCGCAGGTTCTCGTCGTAGCGGCCGGCCTCGTACTCCTCATTGCCGAAATACTTGACGGTCTCGAAGTTGAGCAGGGAATCGATCGCCTTCTGGTTGGCGCGCGAATCCAGGTCGTTCATCCTGCGGCGGAAATGCGTGCGCCACTCGGTCACCACGATGGTGAAGACAATGTAGCCCGCCAGCGCGCAGCCGGTGATGACGGCGAACCAGATGTCGTAGTGCAGGATGAAGAAGCCCATCACCAGCCCCATCTCCACCAGGGTCGGCAGGATGCTGTAGAGGGAATACGAGATCAGCGACTGGATGCCGCGCGTGCCGCGCTCGATATCGCGGCTCATGCCGCCGGTTTGCCGCTCCAGGTGGAAACGCAGCGACAGCGCGTGCAGGTGGCGGAACACCTGCAGCGCGATCTCGCGCACGGCGCTCTGCGTGACCTTGGAAAAGAGAATCTCGCGCAACTCGGTAAACAGCGTGCCCGACAGGCGCAGGACCCCGTAGGCCACGATCAGCCCGGCCGGCACCACCAGCAGCGCGGTGGCGCTGCCGGCGGGGACGTTCATATTGTCCACCAGCTTCTTCATCAGCACCGGCACGCCCAGATTGGCCACCTTGGCCGCCACCAGGCACACCAGCGCCAGTATCACGCGCCACTTGTAGTGCCAGACATAGGGCAACAGGTTGCGCACGGTCTGCCAGTCGCTGCGGGGAGCGCCGGACTTGCCGAAAAGAGAGTTGGACGGCTGGGCTGGGGGCGGCTCGGCCGACGTGGAATAGCGTCGCATACGTTAGAATTCGGTCGAATATGCGATTGTGGCAGAGATCGGCTATGTTGGCCGGCGCCACACCGCCTATCCCCGTCGCGGAACCTCCGCGACGCCCGGGCCGCGCGGCGGCACCGTCACTCCGGCCTGCGCATCGTCGCGCCGGGCACCGTGCCGCAGCCCTTGCCACCCCGCCCCAACCCTATCCAGCCTCACGCCATCACCATGAATCAAGCCCAAGACCTCCCCTGCCTGCCCCCTGGCAAGAATCCCGCCCTGCGCGTGGTCCCGATGCCGGCGGACGCCAACGTGCACGGCGACGTCTTCGGCGGCTGGATCATGGCCCAGGTGGACATTGCCGGCTCGATCCCCGCCGTGGAGCGCGCCCAGGGCCGGGTTGCCACGGTGGCGGTGAATTCATTCCTGTTCAAGCACCCGGTCCTCGTCGGCGACCTGGTGAGCTTCTACGCCGATATCGAGAAGACCGGCCGCACCTCGATCACCGTGTCGGTGGAGGTCTATGCACAGCGTATGCGGCACAGCAACGAGATCGTCAAGGTGACCGAAGCCACCCTGACCTATGTGGCCACCGACGATTCGCGCCAGCCGCGCGTGCTGCCGCAGGCAAAGGACGCGCCGCTGGCCTGAGCGCCTGGCGGCGGTGGCAAAGCGCTTTGGTGGCGCTTTGGTGGCGCTTTGGCGGCGCTTTGGCGGCGCTCTGGTTGCGCTTTGGCTGAGCGTCAGTCGAACTGCGAGAAGTCCGGACGGCGCTTCTCGAAGAAAGCCTTGAAAGCCTCCTTGGCTTCCGGCGCCTGCAGCATGCGCCGGAACACCTCGCCCTCCTCCGCCATCTTTGCCTGCACCGCCGCCTTGTCGCCGTCCTTCATCAGCCGCTTGGTTTCCCGCAGCGACGAAGCCGGCAGCGCGGCCAGCTTGCGCGCCTGCTGCAGCACGAAATCGTGCAACTCCGCCACCGGCAGCACGCGCGTGACCAGGCCGATCTGCAGCGCTTCCTGCGCGCCGAAGGCCTCGCCCAGCAGCAGCTTCTCGGCAGCGCGCTGGTGACCCAGCAGGCGCGGCAACAGCATGCTCGAGGCCGCTTCCGGGCACAGGCCCAGTTGCACGAACGGCAGCGACAGCTTCGCCGTCTCCGAGGCATAGACCAGGTCGCAATGCAGCAGCATGGTGGTACCCACGCCAACCGCCGGGCCGCTCACGGCCGCCACCAGCGGCTTGCTGGCCTGGCTGATCTGCTGCAGGAACTGGAACACCGGTGCGGGCTGGCCGCCTTCGCCCGCGGTGGGCGGGCGCTGCATGAAGTCTTCCAGGTCATTGCCCGCGGTGAACACTTCCGGCTTGCCGCGGATCACGATCACACGCACGGCGGGGTCGGCATCGGCGGCGCGCAGCGCGTCGGCCAAGGCCTGGTACATCGCCGCGGTGATCGCGTTCTTCTTGTCGAGGCGATCGAACTCGACGGTGAGGATGCCTTGTTCGATGGTGGTGAGGATGCTCATGAAATCGTCTTCTCCTTACTGCTTGGTTGACTTGCCTGCCGTCCCTCGCCAGGGAAACAAGTCCGCTTATTCGAGCGGCGGCGGATCCTCGCAAAGATAGCTCATCCCGAAGGCTTTTGCTCCCACGTTGAGCGCCACCGTCAGGCTCATCGGCGCCAGCATCAGTTCCACGCCGTGCTGCTGCGCGCTGCGCTCAAGCGACTGGAAGGCAGGCAACGCACGAATCGCCCCGGGCGGCCCCGCATAGCTGAGCGACACCGCGGGGCTCAGCAACCGCCCGCTGCGAATGCACTGCTCGGCATGCGCCATCAGGCGGCGCATGCCTTCGTCCGCGCCCCGTGCCTTGGCCACCGGTTCGGTCTCGCCGCGATGCATATGCACGATGGGCCGGATATTGAACGTGCTGCCAAGCAGGTAGCGGCCCCAGGTGATGCTGTTCTCGCCCTTGTGCTTTGCCCGCGTGTACATGTAGAGCAACGCGTCGGGCACCAGGAACATATGCGCGGCATCGCGCAGGCGCGTCTCGACGGTCTCCACCACCGCCTGCGCGCTGGCGCCGGCGTTCAGCATGCGGGCGGCCTCGCGCACGATCAGCGCCTGGCCCGGGCCGATTGCGCCGGTGTCGATCACCGTCAGCGCGAACAACCCCGTGCGGCCGGCATCCTTGCGCAGCTTGAAGCTCTTTGCCATGGTGCCGACCACGGCCCCCATGGCATGTGCATACAGCTTGCTGCGGCTGCTGGCGATGGTCAGCAGCAGCGCACGGTCGCACGTGGTCACCACGTGCCTGAGCATGTGCTCTTCGATCTCGCGTTCGAGCAAGGGAATGGACTCGGCATAGTGGTCCTGCTTGCCGACCAGGTACTGCGCGTAGAGTGAAGGCAAGGCGGGCTCGTCGCGCACATCGGCAACGAAGCGGTCGCCCGCGCGGATGCGGAACGGCAACGTCTGCACCCCGAGTTCGGCCATCAGCGCGCGCGGCATATCGCACGCGGCGTCGGCCAGAATGACTGTCTCCTGCATCTTGTTGTCTCCTCCCTGTCAGGTGAGCCGCGTCGAGGCGGCAGCTGTCTCCTTGCTATGGCACTGCTTTCTTCACCTGATGGAGAGTCGGGGCAGGCAACACGGGCGCACCCGGCACCTGGGTTGCCTGCCCCTGTGGCGCGTTCAGACGCGCTCGAAGATACCTGCCGCGCCCATGCCCGTACCGACGCACATGGTCACCATGCCGTACTTCAGGTTGTGACGGCGCAGCGCGTGCACCACCGTGGCGGAACGGATCGCGCCGGTGGCACCCAGCGGGTGGCCCAGGGCAATCGCGCCGCCCATCGGGTTGACCTTGGCCGGGTCCAGCTGCAGGTCGCGCATCACCGCCAGCGATTGCGCGGCAAACGCTTCGTTCAGCTCGATCCAGTCGATCTGGTCCTGCGTCAGGCCGGCGGCCTTGAGCGCCGCGGGAATCGCTTCCTTCGGGCCGATGCCCATGATCTCCGGCGGCACGCCGCGCACCGCGAACGACACGAAACGCGCCAGCGGCACCAGGTTGAACTGCTTGAGGATCTTTTCCGAGACCAGGATCAGCGCGCCGGCGCCGTCCGAGGTCTGCGAGCTGTTGCCGGCGGTGACGCTGCCCTTGTTGGCAAACACCGGGCGCAGCTTGCCCAGGCCTTCGAGGGAAGTCTCCGGGCGCGGGCCTTCGTCGAGCGAGATGGTGCGCGTCTTCACGTCAACCTGGCCGCTGGCCAGGTTGGGGAATTTCTCGACGATCTCGACCGGGGTGATCTCGTCCTTGAATTCGCCGGCCTGCTGCGCGCGGATGGCCTTCTGGTGCGAGGCGAGCGAGAAGGCATCCTGGTCGTCACGGCTGACCTGCCATTTCTGCGCGACTTTCTCGGCGGTCAGGCCCATGCCGTAGGCGATGCCGATGTTCTCGTCGCGCTCGAAGATCGACGGTGACATCGACGGCGAGTTGCCCATCATCGGCACCATGCTCATCGATTCAACGCCCGCGGCGATCATCACATCGGACTCGCCCACGCGGATGCGGTCGGCCGCCATCGCCACCGCCGACACGCCGGAGGCGCAGAAGCGGTTGACGGTGATGCCGCCCACCGTATTCGGCAGGCCCGACAGCAGCGCGCCGATGCGCGCCACGTTCAGGCCCTGCTGCGCCTCCGGAATCGCGCAGCCGACGATGGCGTCTTCGATCAGCTTCGGATCGAGATTGGGCACCTGCGCCACGGCTGCGCGCAGGATGGTGGCCAGCAGGTCGTCCGGGCGGGTGTTCTTGTACGCGCCCTTGGGTGCCTTGCCGATGGGCGTGCGGGTCGCGGCAACGATGTATGCGTGTTGCAGTTGTTTCATGATGTCGGTTCCTCGCTTGCCTTAGTTGCGCACAGGCTTGCCGGTCTGCAGCATGCCCATGATGCGTTCCTGGGTCTTGCCCGTGCCGAGCAGCTCGACAAAGGCCTTGCGTTCCAGCGCCAGCAGCCATTCCTCGCTGACCAGCGAGCCGGCCTCCACGTCGCCGCCGCAGACAGCCTCGGCAATGCGGCTGGCGATCAGGAAATCGTGCGCGGAGATAAAGCCGCCGTCGCGCATATTGGCCAGCGACGCCTTGATGGTGGCGATGCCCGAGCGCCCTGCCACCGGCACCAGCGTGCCCGGCACCGGCGCGCGGTAGCCGGCGTTGGCCAGCGCCCGCACTTCGTTCTGGGCCACATACAGCAGTTCGTGCACGTTGAACACGATGGTGTCCGACGGTTGCAGGTAACCCATCTTCTGCGCGTCCAGCGCCGAAGCCGAGACCTTGGCCATGGCAGCGGCCTGGAAGCGGTTGGTGATGAACTGCAGGTAGTTGGTGCTGCCCGCGGCCTGCGCCGCGCGCGCTGCCGCCAGCGCGGCCTCCTTCAGCCCGCCGCCGGCCGGCACCAGGCCCACGCCCACTTCCACCAGGCCGATATAGGTTTCCAGCGCGGCCACGCGCTTGGCCGAATGCAGCATCAGCTCACACCCACCGCCCAGCGCGATACCGGATGCAGCGGACACCACCGGCACCGCGGCATACTTCACGCGCATCATGCCGTCCTGGAACTTCTTGACGAAAGGCTCGATGCCCTTGGCGCCGCCCATCATGAAGGCCGGCATCGCGGCTTCCAGGTTGGCGCCCGCGGAAAACGGACCGCCCGGCGCGCCCAGCTGCAGCGAGGTGGGCTGCCACACCACCAGGCCCTTGTACTCGGCCTCGGCGAGGTCGATCGCGCGCGTCAGGCCGTCGATCACGTCGGGCCCGATGGTGTTCATCTTGCTCTTGAACGACACCACCAGCACGTCGTCCTGGCCTTCGCTCACCCAGATGCGCACCGCATCGTTCTCTTCCACGGTGCGGCCAGCCTTGCGCGGATCGGCAGCAGCCGTGCCCTTGAGCGCAGCGCGGAACACCTGGCGCTCGTACACCGGCAGCGCGTTGCGCTGCACGAAGGCCTGCGCGGCGGGAGACCACGAACCCTGCGCGCCATGCACGCCCTGGTTGTCGGCAACCGGGCCGGCGAACACCCACGCCGGCAGCGCTGCGTTGGACAAAGCCTTGCCCGCGTCGATGTCTTCCTTCACCCACTCGGCCACCTGTTTCCAGCCGGCCGCCTGCCAGTCCTCGAAGGGACCGGAATTCCAGCCGAAGCCCCAGCGGATCGCCAGGTCGATATCGGCCGCGGAGCCTGCGATCTGCTCGAGGTAGACACCGATGTAGTGGAACACGTCGCGGAACACCGCCCACAGGAATTGCGCCTGCGGATTGGTGGACTCGCGCAGCAGCTTGATGCGCTCGGCCGCATCCTTCTTCAGCATGCGTACCACGATCTCGTCGGCCTTCTTGCCCGAGTCGACGTACTGGCCGGTCTTCGGATCCAGCACCTTGATCGCCTTGCCTTCCTTCTTGTAGAAGCCGGCACCGGTCTTCTGGCCGAGTGCGCCCGCATCCACGAGGCCCTTGAGCACCGCGGGCGTCTTGTAGACCGGCGCGAAGGGATCGTCCTGCAGGTTGTCCTGCATGGTCTTGATCACGTGGGCCATGGTGTCCAGGCCCACCACGTCGGCGGTGCGGAAGGTGGCGGACTTGGCGCGGCCCAGCTTGGCGCCGGTCAGGTCGTCGACCACGTCGAAGGGAATGCCGTACTTCTCGGCCTCGGCAAACACCGCCAGGATCGAGAAGATGCCGACGCGGTTGGCGATGAAGTTGGGCGTGTCCTTGGCACGCACCACGCCCTTGCCGAGCGTGGAGGTCAGGAAGGTCTCGAGGCGGTCCAGGATCTCCGGCTGCGTGGTCGCGGTCGGGATCAGCTCCACCAGGTGCATGTAGCGCGGCGGGTTGAAGAAGTGCACGCCGCAAAAGCGCGACTTCAGGTCCGCGTCGAAGCCATCGGACAGCGCGGTGATCGACAGGCCCGAGGTGTTGGTGGCGAAGATGGCGTGCGCAGCCAGGTGCGGCGCGACCTTCTTGTACAGGTCGTGCTTCCAGTCCATGCGCTCGGCGATCGCCTCGATCACCACGTCGCACTCCTTGAGCAGCGCGAGGTCGTCCTCGTAGTTGGCGGCCTGGATCAGGCCGGCTTCGTCCTTGATGCCGAGCGGCGCCGGCGAGAGCTTCTTCAGGTTCTCGATGGCGCGCAGGGCGATGCCGTTCTTGGCGCCTTCCCTGGCGGGAAGATCGAACAGCACCACCGGTACGCGGGCGTTGACGAGATGGGCCGCGATCTGGGCCCCCATGACGCCGGCACCGAGCACGGCGACTTTCTTGACGATGAAATTGGACATGCGCGCCCCTAGGAAAGTGAGCGTTGAGATGAGGTGGGTTGGCTACGCGTGGCGCTGGTCTTGCTGCGGCTCCTGCTGCTGCCGATGGTGCGCTCCCCTCTCTCGCTGCGGGAGAGGGGAGCAAACCATCGGCATTGATACCGACGGCAAATCAGCTTGCACCCGCGCTAAGACAACCGCGTTAAATCAAGGCAACCGATCAGAACAAATCCGCGTCCAGCGCCATCAGCGTCGCCGAACCGGCACGCGCCATGCGGATCTGCGCCGCCGTCTCGGGCAGCAGCTTGGCAAAGTAGAAGCGCGCGGTAGCCAGCTTGGTGGTGTAGAACTTGTCGCCGCCGGCTTCCTTCTCCAGCGCGATCTTGGCCATGCGGGCCCAGAAGTAGGAGAACACCAGGTGGCCCACCACGCGCAGGTAAGGCACCGCGGCGGCGCCGACTTCGTCGGGGTTGCCCATGGCCTTCATGCCGATTTCCATGGTGAGCTTCTGCACCTTGTCGCCCAGGTCCGCCAGCGGGTTGACGAACTCCTGCATGGCTTCGTTGGTGCCCTCCTGCTCGACGAAGTCCTGCACGAGCTTGCCGAAGGCCTTCATCTTGGCGCCCATGTCGCCCAGGATCTTGCGGCCCAGCAGATCCAGCGCCTGGATGGTGTTGGTGCCTTCGTAGATCATGTTGATGCGCGCGTCGCGCACGTACTGCTCCATGCCCCACTCGGCGATGTAGCCGTGGCCGCCGAACACCTGCATGCCTTCGTTGGTGGCGGTGAAGGCGTTGTCGGTCAGAAAGGCCTTGATCACCGGCGTGAGCAGCGCGACCAGGTCGCCGGCTTCCTTGCGCACGGCTTCGTCGGGGTGCGACAGCTCGCGGTCGATCTGCAGCGCGGTCCAGTAGCTGAAGGCGCGGCCGCCTTCGGCGAAGGCCTTCTGCGTCAGCAGCATGCGGCGCACGTCCGGGTGCACGATGATCGGGTCGGCCGGCTTGTCCGGTGCCTTGGGACCGGTCAGCGCGCGCATCTGCAGGCGGTCCTTGGCGTAGGCCAGCGAGTTCTGATAGGCCACTTCGGTCAGGCCCAGGCCCTGCATGCCCACGCCCAGGCGGGCGGCGTTCATCATCACGAACATGGCGTTCAGGCCCTTGTTGGGCTCGCCCACCATCCAGCCGCGCGCGCCGTCCAGGTTCATCACGCAGGTGGCGTTGCCGTGGATGCCCATCTTGTGCTCGATCGAGCCGCACTTGATGCCGTTGCGCTCGCCCGGGTTGCCGCTGGCGTCGGGGATGAACTTCGGCACCACGAACAGCGAGATGCCCTTGGTGCCCTGCGGCGCGTCCGGCAGGCGCGCCAGGACCAGGTGGATGATGTTGGCGGAGAGATCGTGCTCGCCGGCCGAGATGAAGATCTTGGTGCCGCTGATGCTGTAGGAGCCATCTGCCTGCGGCTCGGCCTTGCTGCGCAGGATGCCCAGGTCGGTGCCGCAATGGGGCTCGGTCAGGCACATGGTGCCGGTCCATTCGCCGGAGACCAGTTTGGGCAGGTACAGCTTCTGCAGCTCGGGCGTGCCGTGCGCGTGCAGTGCTTCATACGCGCCGTGCGACAGGCCGGGGTACATGGTCCACGCCTGGTTGGCCGAGTTCAGCATCTCGTACAGCGCGTTGTTGACCAGGATGGGCAGGCCCTGGCCGCCGTATTCCGGGTCGCAGCCCAGCGCCGGCCAACCGGCCTCCACATACTGCTTGTACGCTTCCTTGAAGCCCTTGGGCGCCGTCACCACGCCGTCGCCGACGTAGGTGCAGCCTTCGCGGTCGCCGCTCTGGTTCAGCGGAAATACCACCTCGGAGCAGAACTTGCCGGCTTCCTCTAGCACCTGGTTGATGGTGTCCGCGTCGATGTCGGCGTGCTTCGGCAGCGCCTTGAGTTCGGCTTCGACGCAGAGCAATTCATGGAGCACGAACTGCATGTCGCGCAACGGTGCGGTGTACTGGCCCATCAAAGTCTCCTTGGAGGTTTTGCAAAGCCGCTACGCCGCCCGTGCACGATCCGGCACGGGACGCCGCGGCGGCGTCAGGTACGGTAAGACTGAATCAACTTGTTGAGCGCGACCATGGCAAGCTCGGCACTGGCGGGCAGGCGCAGGAAGCGGGCGTCATGATGCAAGCCTAGTTCAAGGCTGTACATTTCGAACAGCATCAGGCGCGGATCGCAGTCCGCGCGCAGGTGCCCCTGTTCCTTGGCCTGGTCGATGGCGCGCGTGAGCGCGGCGCGCCAGATGGTGACGCTCTTGACGAGTTCGTCACGCACCGGGCTTTCCGCGCGGTCGTCGTACTCCACCGCCCCGCTGATGTAGATGCATCCCGTGGTCACTTCCTGGATGCGCTTTTCCATCCAGCGGCGCACCATGGACTGCAGGCGCGGCAAGCCGCGCGGTTCGTGCAGCGAGGGATAGAACACCTCCTGCTCGAAGCGCCGGTGATACTCGCGCACCACTTCCACCTGCAGGTCCTCGCGCGAACCGAAATGCGCGAATACGCCGCTCTTGCTCATCTGCATACGTTCCGCCAACAGCCCGATGGTCAAGCCTTCGAGCCCGTCGCGGGACGACAGCTCCAGCGCGGCATCCAGAATCGCCACGCGCGTCATCTCCCCCTTGCGCATGGGCGCGGGGGACGCGGAAGCGGCGGATTCGAGACGAGCTGACTGGTGTCGCATGATTTATTTCTCCGTTCTTCGCGGCGCGATCCTGTTCGCGCCGCGTTTGACCCTGACGTAATGCTTTTTTCGCTGCCTGGCTGCCTGTTTCACCGCCTGGCAGACGCGAATGCACGCAGTCTAAGGCAAAAAAGAACGGTCGTTCAGATTATTGTGATCGGACCCGCCGGCAGCAAGCTTTTAATTAGACACGGGTTTCTAAACGCGGCGACCGGTCCTTGCGCACTGCAACATGGGCGAGTGCAGCGAAGTACGGAAGTTTGTCGCTTCGCTTGCCGCAAAGCAACATGGCCGTGCATTTCGCACCTGGGCCGCGCGGCTTGCCCGCTGTCAGTAGCGTCCCGTTACCCCCGCGACGATCACGCCGAGGCGCAGCACCATGTACGCCGCCCAGTTCGCCACACGGCGCAGCGTGGAGCGGCGGGCGTGACTGTCGGCCTTGACCTCCACGCTGCGCATGGCGATAGCCTGCTCCAGTTCCTCGCGCAGCCCGGCGCAAAACGCCGCATCGTACACCGCGACGTTGGCCTCGCGCGCCAGCAACAGGCTGAAGGGGTCCATATTGCTGGAGCCCACGGTGGCCCAGGCTTCGTCGACCACTGCCACCTTGGCGTGCAGGAAACTCTCGGCGTACTCGTAGATCTCCACGCCGGCGCCAAGCAGGGTGGCATAAAGCGCGTGGGTGGCATAGTGCTGCAGCCGGTACTCGACCATGCCCTGCAGCAGCAGGCGCACCCGCACGCCACGCGCGCGGCAGGCCAGCAGGGCGCGGCGGATCTTGTGCCCCGGCAGGAAATACGCGTTGGCGATGATGACCTCGCGCCGCGCGCCACCGAGCGCCTGCAGGTACTGGCGCTCGATGGCGCGCCGGTTGCGCAGGTTATCCCGCAGCAGCAGCGCGGCGCGCATGCCGCCGGCATGATCCTGCCTCGGCAACGGCAGGTCGGTAATCAGCGGGAATTCCGCCGCCACCCCCGCCAGGCCCACGCTGCGCATTTCGCCGCGCAGCGAAAGCTGCCACCACAGGCGCTCGGCGGTCAGCGCGATCTGGTTGACCAGGGGGCCGCGCACCTCCACCGCGAAGTCGTAGCGCGGGCCCAGCCCTGCGCCTTCGAACGGCCCATGGTTATGGTCGTCGATGATATTGATGCCGCCGACAAAGGCGATCTGCTGGTCGATCACCGCCAGTTTACGGTGCAGCCGGCGCAAGTTCCGGCGCGCCAGGCTGAACCCCCGCACGGGACGAAACACCTTGAGCCGCACGCCGCCCGCGCGCAGGCGCCCGGCCAGCGCCGGCGGCATGCCGCCGGCGCCAAAACCGTCCACCACCAGGCGCACGATCACGCCGCGGCCGGCCGCGCGGATCAGGGCATCCGTCACGGCCATGCCGACGTCGTCGCCGGCATAGATATACGTTTCCAGCGAAACGGAGAAGGCGGCCCGGTCGATGGCCGCAATCAAGGCCGGAAAGAACGCCTCCCCGCCGCGCAGCAGACGGACCTGGTTGCCGCCCACCGGCTTGCCGCGGCGCCATTCGGAGCGCAGTGGGCCAGCGTGCCGCGGCTGGCGCGGCGCGGCCGACGCTTCGGCGTCGTCGCGCGCGGCGGCGAGCCCGGAAGGCAGCGCCAGCGGCTGGCGTGGGAGTGGAATCGGGAACATGGGCCACATTATCAGGCACGCCGGTGCGCTGTGCGTGCTGCGGGTCACGCAGGCGGCGTGCCAGCCCGGCTCACGATTGCAGGCCTTTGCGGCGGATCTCTGCTATCGTCGGCGCTTTATCCCGTCACCGCCCCCATATCGTGAAGGTTTTCGGCATCTCCGGGTCGTCCGGCAGCGGCAAGACCACCCTGCTGGACCAGTTGATCCCCCGCTTCGTCGCCGCCGGCGTGCGCGTGGCCGGCATCAAGCACACCCACCACGGTTTCGATCCCGACACCCCAGGCAAGGATTCCTGGCGCATGCGCCAGGCCGGCTGCGCCAATGTCGTGCTGGTGGGCGCGCGCCACCTGACGCTGATGCGCCGCTATCCCGAGTCCGAACCCTCCCCCGAACTGGCCGACGCACTCGCCGTGCTGCCCGCCGACACGGACCTGGTGCTGGTGGAAGGCTACAAGCGCAGCGATTTCCCCAAGCTGGAAGTATTCCGGCCGTCGCTGGGCCTGCCGCCGCTATGGCCGGAGGTGCGGAGCATCGTAGCCGTGGCCAGCGACCAGCCCCAGGCGGTGGCCGCACTCACCGCCCTGCCGGTGCTGGACCTGGCCGACCTCGACGCCATCTACGCCCTTGTCCGCGATGGCGCGTGCCAGTTGCCCCCGCCTTACCAGACCCGATAGACATGGCCGCTCTGCGGCCCTTCTACGCTGCGCTGGAAAGCCAGCGCCACGCGCGCCGCGGGGACTGCCTCGAAGCCGGGGAAGAACTCGCCATAGGCGCCCCATGACTCCTGCACCACGGTCGGGCTGACCACGTTGATGCGCAGGCCGCGCTCCAGTTCCGGGGCCGCGCAGCGAACGAACCCTTCCAGCGCGGCGTTGACGCTGCCGGCATTGGCGCCCTTGCGGATCGGCTCGCTGCCGACAATGCCGCTGGTGAGGGTGATCGAGCCGCCGTCGTTGAGGTAGTGCTGACCGACCAGCGCCAGCCTCACCTGCCCGAGCAGCTTGTCCTGCAGCCCGATCGCGAAATCCTCGGCGCGCATCTGCGCCAGCGGGCCAAAGAACAGGCTCCCCGTGGTGGCAACGATCGCATCCACGCGGCCGGTCGCTTCGAACAAGGCCTGAACCGAGTCCGGCTGGGTCAGGTCGACCCGATGATCGCCGCGCGACTTGCCGACACGCACCACCTCGTGGCGAGCCGACAGGTTCTGCACCACCGCCTGGCCGAGCGTGCCACTGGCCCCGATCACAACAATTTTCATGATATTCCCCGTGAGTCCGGTTGTTTGCGAGCGCGGGATTCCTTCCCTTCGCTATCAGGATGGCATTTTGGAATGCAGTTGCTGGTGAATAAATGGGTTAGGATTTCGCAGATCACTAACTTTTAATTAGCAATCCATGGACAAGCTGCGCAGCATGGAAGTGTTCGCCGCCGCCGCCGAGGCCGGCAGCTTCAGTGCCTGCGCCGATGCGCTGGGCCTGTCGGCGGTGATGGTGGGCAAGCATGTCGGCCAGCTGGAGCGCCACCTCGGGGTGCGCCTGTTGCAGCGCAGTACGCGCCGCCAGAGCCTGACCGAGGCCGGCCGCCTCTTCCTGGACGAATGCCGGCAGATACTGGAGCGCGTCCGCAATGCGGAGACCGTTGCCGAACGCCTGCACAGCCAGCCACGCGGCCGCCTGCGCATCACCGCGCCGGTGACGCTCGGTGAGACCGCGGTGGCCGAGGCGGTATCGGTCTACCTGCTGCGTTACCCGGAAGTTACGGTGGAACTGGTGCTGGACGATGCCTTCACGGACCTGATCGCCGACGGCTTCGACGCCGCGGTGCGCATCGGCGCACTGGCCAGCTCCGACCACCTGGTGGCGCGCCCCTTGCGGCCCTATCGCATGGCCATCTGCGCCGCGCCCGCCTACCTCGCGCGAGCGGGCCATCCGCGCACGCTGGCGGACCTGGCCGGACACCGTTGCCTGAACCACCTGCTGTGGCCGCAAGGCATGGGCTGGCCGGCGTCCGGGGATGGCCCGGCGCCGCTCGCGGCCAACAACGGCCAGGCGCTGCGGCGCGCGGCACTGGCCGGCTGCGGCATCGTGATGCAGCCGGAGGTGCTGCTAGCGGCGGACCTTGCCGCAGGGCTGCTGGTGCCGGTGCTGGAAGACGCCACGCCGCCGCCGCGGCCCGTGCACCTGCTTTATGCGCGCGACCCGCGGCCGCTGCCCAAGCAGGCGCGCTTTGTGGACATCATGCTGGAGAGGATGGGGACCTGACGGAGGCGCGATGCGGACCCGGAGCGCCCCCGGATCCGCACGGCGTTTCAGGACGAGATGCCTGCCGGATGGGCAACCGGCCGTTCCGGCACGGCGATCCGTGCCAGTTCCGCCATCAGCGGCACGTGGTCCGAGCGCTGCGCCCAGTCGCGGCCGGTCAGCGCGCTGGCCCGTTCGATCTCGAAACCGCGCACGTAGATGCGGTCGAGCTGCCACCACGGCATGTGGCTGGGGAAAGTATGCAGACGCGCGCCGCCCGCGTGGGAAACCTCGGTCGCACCCAGCGTGGTGCAGATCAGCGCGTCGAGCCGGTGATTCCAGTCGTTGAAGTCGCCGGCGATCACCAGCGGCGCGTCGGCCGGCACCACGTCGCGCACGCGCTTGACCAGCGCCTCGGCCTGGCGCGCGCGGCTGCGCGCGAACAGGCCGAAATGCACGCAGATCAGGTGAGCCTCGACCCCGTTCATATCGGCCACCGCATGCAGCAAACCGCGCTGTTCGAAGCGATGGTCGGAGATGTCGAGGTTTTCCGACATCAGGATGGGATGGCGGGACAGGATGGCATTGCCGTGGTGGCCGTGGTCGTACACCGCGTTGCGCCCGTAGACCGAATGCGGATAGGCGTCGGTGGCCAGATAGTTGAGCTGGGTATAGTCCGGGTCGAACAGCGCGGCCGCCACCAGGCGGTCGTTGCGGTCCTGCACTTCCTGCAGGAACACGATATCGGCGTCGACCACCTGGAGACCATCGCGCACCGTGTGGATACGCGACTTGCGCTGGATGCCGGTGACGCCCTTGTGAATGTTGTAGGTGACGACGCGCAGTCTCATGAGCCCGCTCCACAGGCAGTGTGCAGCCCCTGCACGCGCCAGCCCAGTTGCAGCACCGCCTCGGCATTGCTGCTGGAGAAGCAGCGCGCGGCGGCCTCCCGCCACGGCAGCCACTGCCACTGCAGGTGCTCGCGCGGCGCCAGCGTCACGGGTACCGGCTGCGCCACCCGCAGGCCAAACCAGTGCTCGGTGTTGCGCGTCACGCCGGGCGCATAACGGTGGCGCCACTGCGGATAGATTTCGTAATCGATGGCGTGCTGCCAGTCGGCCAGTTGGTGGTCGGCGGCGACGATGCCGGTTTCCTCGGCGACTTCGCGCGCGGCCGTCAGGGCGACCGGCTCGTCGGGCGTGTCCAGGCTGCCTGTCACGGACTGCCAGAAACCGGGGCGGTCGGCGCGTTCCAGCAACAGCACTTGCAGGTCCGGCGTGTGTATCACCACCAGGACGGATTCGGGGATTTTGTAGGACATGGGAAGAGGGCGGACAACGTCCTCAAGCTTACCGCAGATGCGCCCTGCCGCCACGGGAAAGCGCGATGCCAGCGCGGTCCCGCCGGCCGTGCCTGACACTTATGCTGCGTGCACGCTGGAGCGCGCCGGCGCTTCGCGCAGCCACGTCTCGAACACGCCGGGCGAATCGCCATGTCCCCACGCGGCGCGGAGTTGCTGCATCAGCGGCGTGAGCGCCCGGGTGTATTCGCGCGCCGCCGCATGCGCGTGCTCGGCAAGGCGATCGGCGCATTGCCGGGCCTGGGCCTGCAGCTGCGCGCGCTCCTGCGCGATTTCCTTCTCGCGCAGGCCGAGTGCGTTGTATTTCTGGATCAGGAAGCGCTGGTAGTCGCCGCCCTCCACGCCCTGGGCCGCCTGCGCATTGACCTGCTCGAAGCGCATGACGATGCTGCCGGTTTCCTGTTCGATATGCGCGGCTTCCGCCACCAGGGCCTGCAAACCGTCCCGCAGGCGCAGCGCCTCGCGGCGTTCGTCGCGCAGGCGCGCGGCGTGCTCTTCGAAGCTGCGCTGGGCCGAGAGGTAAGCCTGCACCACCGGCTGGGGCGCCACCACCAGCAAGGGATCCGCGCTGCCGGCGCGGCTGCCCGGCAGCAGCGCATCGTCGGCCACGCGCAGGTTGCCGAGGTCTTCCAGCCAGCGCCCGCGCGCCATCACGGTTCCCACCGTATCCAGCGCAACCCGGCGCAGCGCTTCGGCACGCTGCATCTCCACTGGCTCGGGCATTGGTGCGGACGCGCCGCCGCCCTGCGCGGCATGGGCGATATCCGGCACGCAGGCCGCCACGGTGGTCGCCACCGATTCCGACATGGCCACCGCGGAACGCCGCACGGCGCGCCTCAGCTCGAAACGCGCCAGCAACATCATGACCAGCCCGGCCGCCAGCCAGGTGAGGATGGTTTCGGCATGGGCCAGCAAAAACTGGCGGATCAGTTCTACATCCAGGGACACGGCAGATTCCTCCCGCGCGGCCGGCGTGCCTTCGAAATGGGCTTGCGGCTTGGCGCTGCTATAAAGGGAGAAGACCTTGGCCGGCACCGCTTCGTTCCTCGGCGTAACAATTGGAAACGAGGCGGCGGGTGGCGGCTGTGGCACGCGGCGCGCGAGAGCAAAAGCGCCGGGCCTGGGCGGCTTGTCTTCAGGCGTGCGCCGCCTTCATGTCGGCGATGAACGCGTCCACCAGATCGTTGCGGTGCGGCCTGCGGCGCACCACCATGTCGAACGGAACGTCATAGCGCATCGACGCGGGCGCAAGCGGAGCCAGCTGACCCTGCTGCACGTAGGGCGCCGCGAAATGCTCCGGCAGGTAGCCCAGATGGCGGCCGGACAGCACCAGCATTGCCACCGCCTCCATGTTGTCAGCCACCGCCGTCACCTGCCGGTCGGCCGGCGAACCCGCGGCGGCCGGCAGCGGATAGCTGCGCCAGGCCCAGGCATGGGCGAGCGCGACGGCGGGGTCTGCGCGCCCGGCCCCGGCAAAGAGCGGATGGCCTCGCCCGGCATAGGCCAGCTGCGTTTCGTGAAAGATGGTCGTGTACTCGAGCGCGGGCACGCGGTGCCAGAAGTAGCCGATGCCCATGTGGATCTTGCCGTCCAGCAGCAGCCCTTCCAATTCCCCCGGCGAACGTACCGACACCGCGAAATGCACGGACTCGTCGCGCTGGCGGAAGCGCTCGATCGCCTGGCTGATGCGCGCGTTGGCGCTCACCGGCGTATGCCCGATCAAGCCCAGGCTGAGCGTGCCCACCAGGGTGCGGCCCAGCTTGCGCGCTTGCGCGCCGAAGACATCGAGCGCCGCCAGCAGCTTGCGCCCGGACTCGACGAACTGCTGCCCGCGCGCGGTCAGCCGGAAACCGCTGCGGCCACGCTCGCACAGGCGGTAGCCCAGGCGCGTTTCCAGCGTCGCGAGCTGCGTGCTGATGGTGGACTGGCTGACGTTGAGCGTTGCCTGCGCGGGCGTGATGCCGTTGGCGTCCACCACCGCCAGGAAGACGCGGATCAGGCGCAGGTCGAGATCGGAGGGCTGTCCCAGCATGGTCGATACATTGAGCCGAATCAATGTTTGGTTAAGAAAGTTCGCATTCTACGCACTGGAACTATCGGAAAGAATGCCATGGTCTCCAACAACGCATGCTGCAATGCCAGCGGCATGACCAATCGATCGCCATGAATACAAACAAGCAGATCCACCCGCAAGGGGAGGCCGAGCCCTTCCAGCCGATGTCCGGCAACGCCATGCCGCGCTTTGGCGGCATCGCCACCATGATGCGGCTGCCCGCCGCGGGGAGCACCGCCGGGCTGGACGCCTGCTTCGTCGGCGTGCCATTCGACCTGGGCACGTCCAACCGCAACGGCGCGCGCCTGGGCCCCCGCCAGATCCGGGCCGAATCCGTGCTGCTGCGGCCCTACAACATGGCCACGCGCGCCGCCCCGTTCGATTCCTTGCGCGTGGCCGATGTCGGCGACGTGGCGACCAATCCGTACAACCTGCACGACTCCATCGCACGCATCGAGGCGGCCTACCGCGACATCGTCGCCACGGGCTGCCGCCCGATCGGGCTGGGCGGCGACCACACCGTCACGCTGCCGATCCTGCGCGCGCTGCACGCCAGGTACGGCCGTGTCGGGCTGATCCACGTCGATGCGCATGCCGACGTGAACGACACCATGTTCGGCGAGAAGATCGCGCACGGAACCCCGTTCCGCCGTGCGGTGGAGGAAGGGCTGCTCGACTGCGGCCGGGTGGTGCAGATCGGCCTGCGCGGCACCGGCTACGCCGCCGAGGATTTCGACTGGTGCCGCCAGCAGGGTTTTCGCGTGATCACGGCCGAGGAATGCTGGCACCGGTCGCTGGCCCCGCTGATGGAAGAAGTCAGCGCGCGCCTGCGGGGCGGCCCGGTCTATATCAGTTTCGACATCGACGGCATCGACCCGGCCTACGCGCCTGGCACCGGCACGCCGGAGATAGGCGGGCTCACCGTGCCGCAGGCGCTGGAGATCGTACGTGGCGCGCGCGGACTGGATATCGTCGGCGCCGACCTGGTCGAGGTATCGCCGCCGTACGACCCGTTCGGCACCACGGCGCTGCTCGGCGCCAACCTGGCATTCGAACTGCTGTGCGTGCTGCCCGGCGTCGAGTACCGCGACGCCTGAGTCCTTCGCCAAAACAATAAACAGGAGATCCATCATGCAGACCAGGCAGCCTGCTGCCCAGCCACGCCGCGCCGCCCTGGCGTCGTTTATCGGCACCACCATCGAGTGGTATGACTTCTACAGCTACGCCACCGCCGCGGCGCTGGTCTTCGGGCCGCTGTTCTTCCCCGGCGAAAACCGCCTGCTGAGCCTGCTCGCCTCGTTCGGATCGTTTGCCATCGGCTTTCTGGCGCGGCCCATCGGCGGCGTGCTGTTCGGCCGCATCGGCGATCGCCTCGGGCGCAAACGCGCGCTGATGGGGACGCTGTCCTTGATGGCCGTCGCCACGGTGCTGATCGGCTGCCTGCCGACGTATGCGCAGGTTGGATGGATCGCGCCCGTGGCGCTGGTGGCGCTGCGCGTGCTGCAGGGCATCGCGGTCGGCGGCGAGTGGGGCGGCGCGGTGTTGCTGGCAGGCGAGCACGCGCCAGCGGGCCGGCGCACCTTCTTCGCTTCGTTCGCGCAACTGGGCAGCGCGGGCGGGCTGATCCTGTCGATGCTGGCCTTCAGCGCCGTCAGCCGGCTCGATCACGACGCCCTCATGCAATGGGGCTGGCGCCTGCCCTTCCTGGCCAGCGCGGTGCTGCTGGCAGTCGGCTTCGTGATCCGGCTGTCGGTCAACGAATCGCCGGAGTTTGAAGCCATGCAGGCGAGCGGCGACGTGGCCCGCCAGCCGCTGGCCGAAGCGCTGCGCGCGTGGCCGTTGATCGTGCTGGCGATCGGCGCCAACGTGTACGGCATCGCCGGCGTGTACTTCAGCAACATCTTCATGATCTCGTACGCCACGCAGTACCTGGCGCTGGACCGGGCGATGATCCTCGACTGCCTGTTCTGGGTGGCGGTGCTGCAGTTCTTCGTGCAACTGGGCGCGGCGCACCTGGCCGATCGTTTCGGCACCCGGCGCGTGCTCGCCATCGTTGCCGCATGCGCCATCGTCGTTCCCTTCGTCATGCTGCCCCTGGTGCGCATGGGGCAGCCGAACACGGTGTTCCTGGGCATCGCCATAGCCACCCTGTGCGAATCGGGGTACTACGCCGTCATCGCCGGCTTTGTCACCGGCATGTTCGCCGCGCGCATCCGCTACACCGCCATCTCGCTGTCATATCAGGTCTGCGGCGCCTTCGCCGGCGGCCTGACGCCGCTGCTGGCAACGCTGCTGGCGGACAGCTTCTTCCCGCAGTGGTGGCCGATGGCGATGTTCTATGCGGGATTCGCGGCGCTATCGCTGGTGTGCGTGGTGTGCGTGGTGTGGGTGGGACGGGTGCGGGAGGTGGGCTTGCCCGCGACCGCGGCGGGAGTTTGAGGCTGGCCTGAAGGAAGCAAACCTTGGCCAGCCTTTGGAAAGCAGGAACCCGGTTCACCGGGTTCCTGCTTTTCTAGACGGTAACAACGAGATCGGTGTACCCGGCGAGGTGTCCGTCGGCAGTCACCAGCCGCAAAGGCTCGCATATGGCTTGGGCAATCAGCAGCCGGTCAAAGGGATCGCGGTGAATATCAGGAAGATCGCGCACTGCCGCACCGTGAACGGCCCGCACCGGAAGTTCCGAAAAGCCGCTTGTCTCGATCGCGGAAACCAGTTGATTCACGTCGGCGTCCAGCTTGCCCAAGCCGGCTTTGATCGACGCCTCCCAGATACTGGCGCTACTCACGAATACGTCGTCGGCGTCGGCAATCAGCTTGCGCGCCGCCTTGGATAGCCTGCGGTCGTCGGTCACGACCCACAGGTAGATATGCGTGTCCAGAAGCAGGCGCATCAACGCCCCTCGAACGCGGCGATCAAGTCATCGGGCAGCGGAGCGTCGAAGTCTTCCGCGATGTGCACCTTTCCCTTCAGCATGCCGAAACGGCGCACCGGCTTGACGCGCTCCATCGGAACCAGCCGCGCGGCAGGCTTTCCAGCCTTGGCGATGACAATCTCCTCCCCTGCGGCGGCGGCATCGACCAGCCGGGAGAAGTTTGTCTTTGCCTCGTGAATGTTGACAGTCTGCATGGCTGCTCCTAGTGGACTAAGTCCATATTAGTCCACCACCAGTGAGATCGTCAACGTACAGCCGCGGCTCGCGCAGTTCATGGCGCAGTGCTACTGTGCATGCGCCCTGCCGGGCGCACCCAATAAAAAAAGGGCCGCGCTCTCGCGCGGCCCTTCCCCGACAAGCTGGCTCAGGTTCAGGCGATCTTCGGCTCCGCCGCGCGCAGGCGGATGTGCAGCTCGCGCAGCTGCTTCTCGTCGACCGAGCTCGGCGCTTGCGTGAGCAGGTCTTGCGCGCGCTGGGTCTTGGGGAAGGCGATCACGTCGCGGATCGAATCGGCGCCGGCCATCATGGTGACGATGCGGTCCAGGCCGAAGGCCAGGCCGCCGTGCGGGGGCGCACCGTATTGCAGTGCGTCCAGCAGGTAGCCGAACTTGGCACGCGCTTCTTCCTCGCCGATATTCAGGGCGCGGAACACCTTGCTCTGCACGTCCTCACGGAAGATCCGCACCGAGCCACCGCCCATTTCCCAGCCGTTCAGGACCATGTCGTAGGCCTTGGCGATGCACTTGCCCGGATCGGTTTCCAGGTATTGCAGATGCTCGTCCTTGGGGCTGGTGAACGGGTGGTGCATGGCGACCCAGCGGGCATCGTCCTCGTCGTACTCGAACATCGGGAAGTCGATCACCCACAGCGGCTTCCACACGTCCTCGAACAGGCCGTGGGTCTTGCCGAACTCGGAGTGGCCGATCTTCAGGCGCAGGCCGCCGATGGCATCGTTGACGACCTTGGCCTTGTCCGCGCCAAAGAAGATGATGTCGCCGTCCTTGGCGCCGGTACGCTTCAGGATCTCGGCAATGGCCGCGTCATGCAGATTCTTGACGATCGGCGATTGCAGGCCGTCGCGGCCCTTGGCCACTTCGTTGACCTTGATCCAGGCCAGGCCCTTGGCGCCGTAGATGGCGACGAACTGGGTGTAGGCATCGATCTCGCTGCGCGAGATGGCGGCGCCGCCCGGCACGCACAGGCCGACCACGCGGCCGTTCTCGCTGTTGGCGGGGCCGGAGAACACCTTGAAATCGACGTCCTTCATGGCGTCGGTCAGTTCCGTGAATTCGAGCTTGACGCGCAGGTCAGGCTTGTCCGAACCGAAGCGGGCCATGGCCTCGCGGAATTCCATCACCGGGAAGCTGGCGTCGAGGTCGACGTCGATGGCGTTCTTGAACACCGTGCGCATCATGTCCTCGAACAGGTCGCGGATCTCCTGCTCGCTCAGGAACGAGGTCTCGCAGTCGATCTGCGTGAACTCGGGCTGGCGGTCGGCACGCAGGTCCTCGTCGCGGAAGCACTTGGTGATCTGGTAATAGCGGTCGAAGCCCGACACCATCAGCATCTGCTTGAAGATCTGCGGCGACTGCGGCAGCGCGAAGAAGTGGCCCGGGTTGGTACGCGAGGGCACCAGGTAATCGCGCGCGCCTTCGGGCGTGCTCTTGCCCAGCATCGGCGTTTCGATGTCGATGAAGCCTTGCGCGTCCAGGTACTTGCGCACTTCCATCGCCACCTTGTAGCGCAGGCGCAGGTTGTACTGCATCTGCGGGCGGCGCAGGTCCAGCACGCGATGGGTCAGGCGGGTGGTCTCGGACAGGTTGTCGTCGTCGAGCTGGAACGGGGGCGTGACCGACGGGTTGAGCACGGTCAGCTCATGGCACAGCACCTCGATCTTGCCGGAGGTCAGGTTGGCATTCTCGGTGCCGGACGGACGGGGGCGGACCTTGCCGGTGATGCGGACGCAGAACTCGTTGCGGATCTCTTCGGCGGCCTTGAACATCTCGGGGCGATCGGGATCGCACACCACCTGTACCAGGCCTTCGCGGTCACGCAGGTCGATAAAGATCACACCGCCGTGATCGCGGCGACGCTGCACCCAGCCGGTCAGGGCCACTTCCTGGCCCGACAGTTGTTCGGTCACGAGACCGCAATAGTGAGTACGCATGGAGGACATAAGAGAATTTCCGGAATAACGCGGCCGCTGGTGCGGCCGGCGATCAATTTGAATGCGATGAGTCGGCGGACTCGGCGAGGGCTTCGGCTTGCGCCTCGCCGGCGCGCACCGCGCCGCTCTTGCGCGGCAGCTCGGTCGGCGCCACCACGCCCATCGAGACGATGTACTTCAGCGCGGCGTCGACGGTCATGTCGAGTTCGATGGTATCGGCCTTGGGCATCATCAGGAAGAAACCCGAGGTCGGATTGGGCGTGGTCGGCACGTAGACGCTGACGTACTCGCCCTGCAGGTGATTCTGCACATCGCCGCCGGGCCTGCCGGTCAGGAAGGCAATGGTCCACGAGCCTTCGCGCGGATATTGCACCAGCAGGGCCTTGCGAAAGGCATTTCCCGATGAGGACAGCAGCGTGTCGGACACCTGCTTGACGCTGGTATAGATTGGCCCCACCACCGGGATATGGCGCAGCAGCGCTTCCCACCAGCGCACCAGGCGCTGGCCGATGAAGTTATGGGCGAGCAACCCTACCAGCAGGATAAACAGCAGCGTCAGGATCGCCCCCAGGCCCGGGATGCGTACCTTGAACAGCTGGACAGGCTGCCAGGCTTCCGGCAACAGCGCCAGGCTTTGGTCCATGGTGCCGATGATGAGGTTCAGCACCCAGAGCGTGATGCCCAGCGGCACCAGCACCAGCAGCCCGGTCAGGAACCAGGTCTTGAGGGCGGATGATTTCTTCGCTGCCACGATGCGTTCTGCCTTCAATGGCAAGCGCAGGCGCTGCCGCAACCGCCGGCGGCGCTCGTGGAGGCCGTGCTGGTGGAAGCGGACGAATCGCCGGAGGACGTCGTGGCCGCGGCGGCCGCTGCGGCGCCGCTGTCGGACGCAGCGCCGGCGGCTGCCGGGGCAGCGCCGGTGGCGGCCGCGGCCGCGGTGCCGCTACCGCCGCGGAAGTCGGTGACATACCAGCCCGACCCCTTGAGCTGGAAGCCCGCGGCGGTCAGTTGTTTCTTGAACGTACCCGCCGCGCCGCAGGATGGGCAGTCGGTGAGCGGGGCATCGCTCATTTTCTGCAGCACATCGCGCCCGTGGCCGCAGGCGTCGCAACGGTAGGCATAGATCGGCATAGTGGCACTCCGCGAGGATTCTGGAACGGAAAACAGGTGGGACCGCGTGGCCGCGCCGACCGGGAAGTTGCCGTTCCCGAGCGCCACCTGGCGGTGCAAAGCCTTGAATTATAAACCGTTCTGAGCGCGCCGGGCCGGAGGAAAAAAGGGGCCGGAGTGCCCCCGACAGCACGCGCACTGCCTGCGGCGCCCCTGGCGCTCAGGCCAGATGCGCTTCCTTGACCCGCGGGTGGTCGCCGATCCACTGCGGCAGCAGCGAGCCGAACACCATGCCGCCGATGGAGAACACCAGCCCCACCATCTGCGGCGGCACGGCCGCGTCGGCAAAGGCGACCTCGCACCCCAGCCAGGAAACCAGACCGAGCAGGATGGCGGCCAGGCCGCCCTGGCGAGTAGCCGGCTTCCAGAACATGCCGAAGGCCAGCGGCACGAAGGACGAAACCAAGGTGACCTTATAAGCATTTTCCACCATACGGAAGATGGAAAGATGCGAGTTCAGCGCAAACAGCGTCACCAGGGTGGCGAAGACCAGCACCACGGCCTGCATCACGCGCAGGAAACGGCGGTCGTCGAGATGGCGGAAATACGGGCGCAGGATGTTCTCGGCGAAAGTGACCGAGGGCGCCAGCAGCGTCGCCGAGGCGCAACTCTTGATGGCCGAGAGCAGCGCGCCGAAGAACATCACCTGGGCGAACATGGGCGCGTGCGCCAGGATCAGCTTGGGCAGGATCAGTTGCGAATCGGTGTTGATGTACTTCTGCACCATCTCCGGATCGATCATGGTGGCCGAATAGGCCAGGAACATCGGGATGAAGGCGAAGAAGAAATACAGCACGCCGCCCAGCACCGAGGCGCGCCCGGCGATCTTCTCGGTACGCGACGAGGTGACGCGCTGGAATACGTCCTGCTGCGGGATCGAGCCCAGCATCATGGTGAACAGCGCCGCCGCGAAGCCGATGATCTGCACCAGGTCCAGCGAGGGCAGGAACTCGAACTTGCCCGCCGCCGCCGCGTGCGACACCACCGCCGTCACGCCGCCGGCCTGCCCGCTGACTTCGTAGCCGATGTACAGCATGCCGATCACGATGATGATCATCTGGATGAAATCGGTCACCGCCACCGACCACATGCCGCCGAACAGGGTGTAGACCAGCACGCTGGCGGCGCCGATCATCATGCCGGCCTCCTGCGACAGCGCACCGTCCGAGACGGTGAAGAACACCAGCCCGAGCGCCTTGATCTGGGCAGCGACCCAGCCCAGGTAGGACATCACGATGCACAGCGTGGTCAGCACCTCGGCCAGCCGCCCGTAGCGGTTATGGTAGTAATCGCCGATGGTCAGCAGGTTCATCCGGTACAGCGGACGCGCAAAGAACAGGCCGACCAGGATCAGGCAGAGCGAGGAACCGAAGGGATCGGACACCACGCCGGACAAGCCTTCCTTGAGGAAAACCGCGGGGATGCCCAGCACCGTCTCCGAGCCGAACCAGGTCGCGAACACGGTGGCGGTGACGATATAGAACGGCAGGCTGCGGCCTGCCACCGCGAAGTCGGTGGCGTTGCGCACCCGTAGCGCGGCCCACAGGCCGATGCCGACGGAGATTATCCAGTAGATGACGACGAACCAGATCAGCATGCTGCTGCCCTATCCCAAAGTGCCCTTGCGGCGAGAAACCGGTTGCCGGGTGGGCGGGATACCTTTCCCTGCCCGGAGTCCAACTCATCGGTCGGGGCCGCATGGGTGGCTGAGCTAGCCTGCGGTCGTAGCCGAATCAAAACGCGGATTATAGCGATGCAGGCCGCCGCGGGGCGAAGAAAAACCCGGGCCGCGCGGAAATTGCCAGACCGGTGCAGCGCAAGCGCCACAGGTGACGAAAGCGTATCTCGGCCCTGTTCCGCCCGGCTTTCCGGCGCCCCGTCATGGGACATCCGAAGGCGGCGTACCCGTCGTCATACGGTGCGCGGCCGAGGAAAGCCGGCACTCAGGAACGGCGGCGCCAGACCTGCCACTGCTCGCGGCCGGCGAACACCGGCAGCGAGCTGGTGGCGGCCCGCGCCTCCACCAGCTCGAAGGCCGGGTCAAGCAACGCGCGCAGTTCCGGCTCCGGAATGGCGAAGGGTGGCCCGCCACGCGTCTCGTCCAGGAAGAAATAGCCTGCCAGCAGGCCGCCCGGCGGCAGCAGCTGCGCCACGCGCCCGGCATAGGCGGCCCGCATGGCCGGCGGCAAGGCGCACAGGAAGGCGCGTTCGTAGATAAGCTGGCAAGCCGGCTCGGGTTCGAAGGCGAAGAAATCCGCCTCGCGTACCACCACCCCGGCCGGCCCGAGCGCCTGCCGCGCGCTCGCCACCGCCTGCGGCGAGAAATCGATGGCGGTCACTGGCCAGCCGCGCGCATGGAGCCAGCCGGCTTCCCAGCCGTTGCCGCAGCCGGGCACCAGCGTCGGGCATGGCGCCATGGCGCCGGCAAACGCCTCGAACTCGGCCGGCACGCCGCCCAGGTCCCAGGGCATGAATCCCTTCTCGAAGCGCTCGTCCCAGAAGGCTGGATCAGCTGCATTGCGGCTGGCGAAGGCCGGTGTGGCGGCCGGCTTGTCGGATTGGCTCATGCCAGGTCTCCTTGTCGTGGGGCGGTCGGCCTGAGGCGTCCCGCCGGCCGCATTGTCTGCCTGGCGGCTGGCGCCGCCGTCTCACCCGGAGCGCGCGGGCGCCGGCAGGGAGGAATGGCTACCATTACCAATAGCCAGCCCAGGCCAGCAATTCCGTCAGCACCACCCCCGCGGCAAACCCGCCGATCAGCAGCAAGGCCGTGCCAACCAGGCGGTTGGTGCGGCGCTGCTCGGCGAGCAGCGCGGTCAGCAGCTTTTCCTGCTGGCCATTGTCGACCAGCGCGCGGCGCTCCAGGAACTGGTGCGCCAGGCGCGGGAAGTCGGGCAGCATCTTGGCCCATTGCGGCGCCTCCACCTGGATGCGCTCCCAGGCGCCCTTCCAGCCCACCTGCTCGTGCATCCATTTTTCCAGGAAGGGCTTGGCGGTCTTCCACAGGTCCAGGTCGGGGTCGAGTTGCCGGCCCAGTCCTTCGATATTCAACAAGGTCTTCTGCAACAGCACCAGTTGCGGCTGGATCTCGACATTGAAGCGGCGCGAGGTCTGGAACAGGCGCATCAGCACCATGCCCAGCGAGATTTCCTTGAGCGGCTTGTCGAAATAAGGCTCGCAGCAGGCGCGCACCGCGCTCTCCAGCTCCTCGACCCGGGTGTCGGGCGGCACCCAGCCCGACTCCACGTGCAGCAAGGCCACACGATGGTAGTCGCGGCGGAAGAAAGCAATGAAGTTCTGCGCCAGGTAATTCTTGTCGAACTCGGACAGCGCGCCGACGATGCCGAAGTCCAGCGCGATATAGCGGCCAAAGCTCTGCGGGGCCACCGACACCAGGATATTGCCCGGGTGCATGTCAGCATGGAAGAAGCCGTCGCGGAACACCTGGGTGAAGAAGATCTCCACGCCCTCCTCCGCCAGCGAATGCATGTCGACGCCGGCCGCCCGCAGCGATTCGGTCCGCGAGATGGGGATGCCATGCATGCGCTCCATCACGAAGACCTCGCTGCTGCAGAAGTCCCAGAACACCTCGGGCACCAGCAGCAGCTTGGTTTCGGCGAAATTGCGGCGCAGCTGGCTGGCGTTGGCCGCCTCGATCATCAGGTCGAGTTCGTCGTGCAGGTATTTATCGAATTCGGCCACCACCTCGCGCGGCTTCAGGCGCTTGCCGTCGGCCCAGAAACGCTCCAGCCAGGCAGCCAGGTCGCGCATCAGGGCCAGGTCGCTGTCGATGACCGGGAGCATGCCCGGGCGCAGGACTTTCACCGCTACTTCGCGGCCATGGCTTGGGCCGCCCTTGAGCGTGGCGAAATGCACCTGGGCGATCGAGGCGCTGGCCACCGGCTTGTGGTCGAAGCTGTCGAACAGGGTGGCCAGCGGCCGGCCCAGCGAGCGCTCGATGATCTTGACCGCCACCACCGGGTCGAATGGCGGCACCTGGTCCTGCAGCTTGGCCAGTTCGTCGGCGATGTCCTCGGGCATCAGATCGCGCCGGGTGGAGAGCACCTGGCCAAACTTGACGAAGATCGGCCCCAGCCGCGTCAGCGCCAGCCGCAGCCGTTCGCCGCGGGGCATGTCGAGCTTGCGGCCGATGGTGATGACGCGCACCAGGAAACGGATGCGGCGGCTCTTGAAACCGGACAGTACGAGTTCGTCGAGGCCGTAGTAGAGGATGACGAAAACGATCTTGCAAAGGCGCAGGAAGCGGGTCATGCAGGTTCTTCAGTTTCAGGATTCGGGGCAGTGCGGATTGGCCAGCGGCGGCTGGCGAACGGTCAGCCGCGCTCAGCGATGCGCGGAAGGCAGCGAGCCGGGAGCGCCGGCAGCGCCACGGTCCGGCCGGCTGCGCTGTTCGAGTTTCTCCAGCCGCTTCTCCAGCCGCGCGAGATCGTCGCGCAGCGCGCTCACGCCGGCGTTGAACTCGTCCAACGCGGCATGGCGCACCAGGGTTGGCTGCTCGTCGAGCAGGTATTCGGTCACATTATCGACCAGCGTGCGCCCCACCCGCGTGGCCTGCGCGTGCACCTGCTGGACGCCCTCCACCACCCGCTGCGCCACGCTGTCGCTGAGCGGACCGCCCAGGATGCCGCGCAGCGCGCGCGACAGGTCCTCGGCGGCATCCCAGCGCAGGCCGCGGGCCAGCGTGGATACGGTATTGGCCAGCTCGGCGTCGCCCTCGATGCGCACGTGCTTCATCGCAGCCGCCTGCCCGCCGCCGGCGACGTCCGACGCCACCAATGGCCATTGCTGCAAGGGCACGGTCAGCGTCACGTCCGGGCTTTCGTCCGGCTGCGCCAGTTCCGTCAGGCCCTGCCCTGTCACCTTCAATGCGAGCGTGAACGCGGCGGCGTCGAAGCGGATGACACGACCGGCGAAGGGCTGGAGCATGCCGATGGCCCAGGGTTCTTGTTCCAGCAGGTGGTTGAGGGCTGCGACGGGAGGCTGGGCCAGGGGGGTTGGGAGGGTGGTCATGGTTGGGTGCGGCTGGGGGCGGGCCTTTCAGGTGATGGTTGGTTCGGTTGGTTCTAAAGTCAAAGTGAGCGTCAATGGCTTAACCGCAAAGTCGAGGTCAACTGCAGTTTCACCCCCCCTGCGGGAAGGCGGCCTGCTTTCTTGTCGTGAGAGTGGGCAAAGAAGTCGCGCCGGATGAAGCTCCCCCACTCGTGGCCAGCCCGAAAGAGCGGCCACGAGGCGCCCCATACGGCATCCGGCACCAACACGGCTCGCTTCGCATCGCGTGACGGCGGTCCCGCCGGGGCCTGCCGGACCGAGAGCAGCTCAGCGCGAACAGAAGCGAGCCGTGGCGGCGGACCATCCCGTACGCGCAGGACGGTCCGAAAGCTGGCCGCCTCGACGATTCCCCCAACCCTCAAGCGACAATCCAACCAAACATACAAAAAAAGCCCACGTTTTCACGTGGGCCTCCATTCTATTCCACCTGCCGGCCAAGCAGCGGCCGGCAAGCCACTCCCAGCACTCAGGAAACCTGCTGAATGCCAGCCAGCAGCCAGCCACCGCTGCCGGTCACCGGCTTGGCCAGGTTCCAGACCTCGGCGAACGGCTGGGCGGGATCGGCTGCCTTCTCGCGGATCATGCCGGAGAAGCGCACGCTTGCCAGATGCTGCGCCGGGCTGTCTTCGATGCCGAGCAGTTCGGCTTCCAGCGTGACCACGTCGGTCTTGTTGACCTCGGCGCCGCGCTCGGACAGGTCCATCTTGATTTCGGCGAACATTTCCGGGGTGGTGAACTCGCGGATGTCGTCGAGATTGCCGGCGTCCCATGCCGCCTGCAGGCGCACGTAATAGATCTTGGCGTTGCGCAGGAAGGCCGCGGTGTCGAAATCAGCCGGCACGCCCCAAGGCTGGGCCGCGCCCGCGGCTGCCGCGGCGCCGGCCATCACCGGTGCGGCGGACTGCAGCGGGGTTGCGGTACCGGACGCGGGCATGACCGGGTTGGGAGCGCCAACCGGCACTTGCTGGCGCAGGGCCGGTTCGTTGCCGCCATTCAGGCCACCACCCAGGCCACCGCCGGCACCAGCGTAGGCAGGTTGCTGCGAACGGCTCGCGCCGCCGCGGAACTTGCGGATCAGCCAGATCGCGACGAAGGCCACCAGGGCGATCAGGATCAGGTTGGACAGGAAGCCCATCGCGGCGCCGCCGAGGCCAAAGTGCGACAGCAGCCAGCCAATGCCCAGGCCGGCGGCGATGCCGCCGAGCATGCCGCCCCAGTTGCGCTTGGGCGCGGCGGCTGCTGCCGCGCCGGCACCGGCAGCCGCGCCAGCCGGCGCCGCTTGCTGTGCCGGCTGCGCCGGCGTCTGGGACGGCGACTGCTGCGCCGGTGCCTGCTGGCGCTGCGTCACGCCGGACGATTGCTTGCCGATGCTGCGCGACCCGCCGAGACGTTTGGCGTTGGCGTCCAGCGCCAGGCCGAGGGCAAGTGTGCCGATCAGCACCACCGCCATGAATTTTCCGCGAAATTGCGACATATCAATGCTTCCCCTGTCAAGTTCGCTCATCTTCATTGAGCCTAAATCAATTGGTACCCAACCTGGTACTCAGTCTAGTACTTTCGCCCGACGTGGAGTGCCACCACTCCCGCTGTCAGATTGAAGTATTCGACATTCTCCAGGCCCGCATGTTCCATAAGACGTACAAGTGAAGCCTGGTCTGGATGCATTCTGATCGATTCCGCAAGATAGCGATAGCTATGGGAATCCTGGGCTACCCGCTCTCCGAGCCACGGGAGCACCTTGAAGGAGTAGATGTCATAGGCCTTTTCCAGCGGTTTCCACACCTTGGAGAACTCCAGCACCATGACCTTGCCGCCCGGCTTGACCACCCGGCGCATTTCGGCCAGGGCCGCATCCTTATGCGTCATGTTGCGCAGCCCGAAGGCCACGGTAACCAGGTCGAAATGGTTGTCCGGGAACGGAATGTGCTCGGCGTCACACAGGCAGGTGGGGGTGACGATGCCCTTGTTCAACAGGCGGTCGCGGCCGACCCTGAGCATCGACTCGTTGATGTCGGTCAGCCAGACCTCGCCGGTGGGGCCGGCCTGGCGCGCGAACGTCTTGGCCAGGTCGCCGGTACCGCCGGCGATGTCCAGCACCTTGAAGCCGGGGCGCACACCGGCCTGGGCGATGGTGAACATCTTCCACAGCCGGTGCATGCCGCCCGACATCAGGTCGTTCATGACATCGTATTTGTTGGCCACCGAATGGAAGACTTCAGCCACCTTGCCGGCCTTCTCTTCTTCCTTGACCTTCTCGAACCCGAAATGGGTTTCGCTCATGACTCGCTCCAGAATTCAGTAATGGCCCGCGGGGCGCTCAATGGTTGCCGCAGGCATGGCCGCCGGCGGCAGGCATCGGGGTGTCGCGATCGACGCCGGCCGCCTCCAGGCGCTGCAGATAGGACTGCCACTTGGCGTCCTGTTCCGCGCCCAGGCGGTAAAGCAGTTCCCAGGAATAGATGCCGGTATCGTGACCGTCGGAAAAGCGGATCAGGATGGCGTAATTCCCGACCGGCTCCACCGCGGCGATGGTGACGTCGCGCTTGCCGGTCTGCAGCACTTCCTGGCCGGGGCCGTGGCCCTGCACCTCGGCCGAAGGCGAATATACCCTCAGGTATTCGAAGGGCAGCCGGAAGCTGGAACCGTTGTCGAAACCCACCTCCAGCACGCGCGACTGGGTGTGCACGGTAAGGGCGGTGGGATGGGGAGTATCTTTTTCGAGGCCTGCCATGATGGGTGGCGCGCGGCTGTGGGCGGGCCGCAGGTTGCAGCCACACCCGCCTTCACGCTTCGTGTACGACCCGATAGCTTACCGCAGCCGCCGCGCGTTGCCCATCTTGCTCAGCCTCCCAGTGCGCTCCATCCGCTGCCACATAGCGCAGGCGGCGGTCATGGAAGGCCGCCACGGTGCTGCGATGGGCAATGCTGACGATGGCGGCGTCCGGCAGGGATGCCACCATCAGGCGGTACATCGCGCTTTCGGTTTCCTCGTCGAGCGCGCTGGTGGCTTCGTCCAGGAAGAGGTAGTCGGGCTGCTGCAGCAATGCGCGCGCAAAAGCCAGGCGCTGCTGCTCGCCCGGCGACAGGCGCAGCGACCAGTTATCGAACATATCGAGCTGCTCGGTCAGGGCCCCTAGCTGAGCCTGGCGCAGCACACCCTGCAGGGCCTCGCGGCTGTGCGCGGTGCCGGCGTCCGGATACGCCAGCGCATCGGCCAGCGAGCCGATCGGCAGGTAGCTGCGCTGCGGCAGGAACAGCGTGCGGGCAGAGCGCGGCAGGGCAACCGTGCCGCTGCCATAGGGCCAGATGCCGGCCAGCGCGCGGAACAGCACGCTCTTGCCGCAGCCCGAGGGACCGCTGACCAGCCAGCGTTCGCCGGGCCCGATCTCCAGCGAGAACGGCGCCACCAGCGGCCGCTGGGAAATCTGGCCGCCCTGCGCGCTGCGCACCGGCAAGGCCAGTGCCAGCGAGTCGATGCGGATGCCGTCGGTGTCCGCCTGGTCCACCTCGATATCCCGCACGCCGGTGTGTTCCTGGTCCTGGCGCTCGGCCACGCGGATAGCGTCGCGGAAATCGATCAGCCGGTTGGCCGCGGCCTTCCAGCCGACCAGGGTGGCGTAGCTGTCGACGAACCAGGACAGCGCGCTCTGCACCTGACCGAAGGCAGAACTCATCTGCATCAGCCCGCCCAGCGTCATCTTGCCGGCGAAGTAGCGCGGCGCGGCCACGATCAGCGGGAAGATGATGGCGAACTGGCCATAACCGGAACTGACGAAGGTCAGGCGCCGCGTATAGCGCATCAGCTGGTTCCAGTTGGCGCGGATGCGGTCGAAGCGCGAGCGCAGGCCGGCCTGCTCGGTGGGCTCGCCCCGATACAGCGCCACGGGCTCGCTGTTCTCGCGCAAGCGCACCAGCGTGAAACGGAAATCCGCCTCATACTGCTCCTGCTGGAAACTCAGGCCGATCAGCGGCCGGCCCACCAGGTGGGCAATCAGCGAGCCGATCACCGCGTAGCCCACCGCGAACCACACCATATAGCCGGGAATGGTGATCTCGCTGCCGCCCAGCATGAAGCTGATCGGCCCCGACACCGTCCACAGGATGCCGACGAAGGAGATCAGCGTCACCACCGAGTTCAGCAGGCCGAGCGAGAGCGACAGCGCGCCGTCGGTGAAGGAACGCAGGTCATCCGCCAGCCGCTGGTCGGGGTTGTCGGTCGCGTGGGTCTGCTCGATCCGGTAATAGGCCTGGTGGCTGAGCCAGTGATCCATGAAGCGGCCGGTCATCCAGGTACGCCAGCGCATCTGCAGCATCATGGTGTAGTACTGGCGCGAGATGGCGGCCACGATGAAGAATCCGGCAATCCAGGAGAAGCGGATCAGGAGCGTCTTGAAGGAGACGTAGTCATGCTGCTCCAGCGCGTTGTAGAACACCCGGTTCCACTCATTGAGCAGCACGTTGATATAGACGATGCCGAGATTGAGCGCCACCACGAAGGCCAGCAGCCCCAGCCCGGCCTTGCGGTCCTCGGACTTCCAGTAGGGCTTGATCAGGTCCCAGGTCTCGGCCACCCGCAGGCGGCTCTGGATCTTGAGGGCACGGGCCGGCACGGCGGGGCCCGGAACAGTAACGGAGGTCGGCGTGGACATGGCACCTTTCGCGCGGGCGGGCCATGGCTGGTCCACTGGCCCCGCTCTTGTGGGAATAAGGACAACGGGTGTTAGAAGACGGCGCTGCCCCGCTGGTTCCGGGATTTCAGGAAAACCGGCGGCGATTCAGGCGCGGCACGCACCAGGCCGCGCCGTGCTTCAGCTTACCTCGCCCAGCTGCGCCAGGGCCGTGCGCAATGCCGGCAGGCGCCCTGCCAGCGCTGCCAGGCGCGCGGCATCCGGTTCGCGCTGCGGGGGGGCCCAGACCGCCTCGGGAAAATGCGTGTCCCAGCGGTAGCGCGGAATGATGTGCCAGTGCAGGTGCGGCACCATATTGCCGAAGGCGGCAAGATTGACCTTGTCGGGCATCATGGTTTCGCGCACCGCGCGCTCCACGCGCGCCACCAGGCGCATCAGCCAGGCCTGGTCGTCCCCGGACAGGTCGGTCTGCTCGGCCACATGGCCGTTCCACACCACCCGGCAGAAGCCCGGAAAGCGCTCATGCTCGACCAGGATGACGCGGGCGCGTTCGCCCCGCCAGACCAGTTCGCCGCCGTCGGATTCGCACAGAGGGCAGTTGGGGACGAGGTTCATGCCGCGGCTCCCGATGCGTCAACCCACCGCTCAATATCGGCTCCCCTCTCCCCCTGCTCTCCCGCAAGCGGGAGAGGGGAGCAAAGCGGAGGCTGGCCCGCGCTCATCGGCGCCATCCCCTGCATCACACCAGCACCCGCTCAATGCCGCCCGAGTTGGCCTTGGCCACGTAGTCGGGCATCCAGTTCTCGCCCAGCAGGTGCTTGGCCATCTCGACCACGATGTAGTCGGCCTGCACCGTGGCGTCTTCCTTGTAGCGCGACAAACCCTGCAGGCAGGAAGGGCAGCTGGTGAGGATCTTGACGTCGCCGGTGAAGCCGTCGGTACGCAGCTTGTCCGCGCCCTTGGTCATTTCCTCTTCCTTGCGGAAGCGGATCTGCGTGGAAACGTCCGGACGCGACACCGCCAGGGTGCCGGATTCGCCGCAGCAGCGCTCGTTCTTCTCGATCTTGCCGCCGCCCTCGTTACCACCCATCAGCTCGTTGACGAGCCTGGTCGGGTCCATGGTCTTGATCGGGGTGTGGCAGGGGTCATGGTACATGTAGCGCGTACCGGTCACGCCTTCCAGCTTGACGCCCTTCTCCAGCAGGTACTCGTGGATGTCGATGATGCGGCAGCCCGGGAAGATCTTGTCGAATTCATAGCCGGCAAGCTGGTCGTAGCAGGTGCCGCAGCTCACCACCACGGTCTTGATATCGAGGTAGTTCAGCGTATTGGCGACCCGGTGGAACAGCACCCGGTTGTCGGTGACCATCTTCTCGGCCTTGTCGTACTGGCCGTTGCCGCGCTGCGGATAGCCGCAGCACAGGTAGCCCGGCGGCAGCACGGTCTGCACGCCGACGTGCCACAGCATGGCCTGCGTGGCCAGGCCGACCTGCGAGAACAGCCGCTCCGAGCCGCAGCCCGGGAAGTAGAACACCGCCTCGGTCTCGGGCGAGGTGCGCTTCGGGTCGCGGATGATCGGCACGATCTCGTTGTCTTCGATATCCAGCAGCGCGCGCGCGGTCTTCTTGGGCAGGTTGCCCGGCATCTTCTTGTTGATGAAGTGGATCACCTGCTCGCGCACCGGCGCGCGGCCCACCGTGGCGGGCGGATGCTCGGTCTGCTTCTTTGCCAGCTTCTTGAGCACGTCGTTGCCCAGGCGCTGCGCCTTGTAGCCCCAGTCGATCATGACCTTGCGGGTCATGTTGATGGTCTGCGGACTGGTGGCGTTGAGGAAGAACATCGACGCGGCGGTGCCGGGATTGAACTTCTTCTGCCCCATCTTGCGCAGCAGGTTGCGCATATTCATCGACACGTCGCCGAAGTCGATCTTGACCGGGCACGGCGTCACGCACTTGTGGCAGACCGTGCAGTGATCGGCCACGTCGGAGAACTCGTCCCAGTGCTTGATCGAGATGCCGCGGCGGGTCTGCTCCTCGTACAGGAAGGCCTCCACCAGCAGCGAAGTGGCGAGGATCTTGTTGCGCGGGCTGTACAGCAGGTTGGCGCGCGGCACGTGGGTGGCGCACACCGGCTTGCACTTGCCGCAGCGCAGGCAGTCCTTGACGCTGTCGGCAATGGCGCCGATATCGCTCTGCTGCATGATGATGGACTCATGCCCCATCAGCCCGAACGACGGCGTATAGGCATTGCGCAGGTCGGCTCCGGGCAACAGCTTGCCCTTGTTGAAGCGGCCCTGCGGGTCCACGCGCTGCTTGTACTCGCGGAACTCGCCGATCTCGTCCTCGGTCAGGAACTCCAGCTTGGTGATGCCGATGCCGTGCTCGCCCGAGATCACGCCGTCGAGCGAACGTGCCAGCGCCATGATGCGGGCCACCGCGCGGTGGGCGTCCTGCAGCATGTCGTAGTCGTCGGAGTTGACCGGGATATTGGTGTGGACGTTGCCGTCGCCGGCGTGCATGTGCAGCGCCACGAAGACGCGGCCGCGCAGCACCTGCTTGTGAATCTTCTGCGCCTCGTCGAGGATGGGCTTGAACTCGCCGCCGTTGAAGATATTGCGCAGCTCGGCACGCACTTCGCTCTTCCACGACACGCGGATGGTGCGGTCCTGCAGCAGGTGGAACACGGTGGCGTCCGGCTGCTGCTCGAGGCGCGCCTCGAAGGCCTGGCCCAGCAGGCCAAGCCCGTGGCCGATCAACGCGGCGCGCGCGGTAGCCAGCGGCGTGTCGAGGTGGTCCTGCAGATAGCTCCAGCGCGAGCGGATCTCGCGCAGCAGCTGCAGCGCGTGCTGCACGCGGTCTTCCAGCAGCTCGGCGCTGGGAATCTCGTTGGCGTCGTCGCTGCGGCCCAGCGGCAGGTTGCCGCGCGCGAAGAAGGCTTCCAGCGCGTCGGTCAGCTGGAGCTTGTTCTTGATCGACAGCTCGATATTGATGCGCTCGATGCCGTCGGTGTACTCGCCCATGCGCGGCAGCGGGATCACCACGTCTTCGTTGATCTTGAAGGCGTTGGTGTGCCTGGCGATGGCGGCGGTGCGCGAGCGGTCCAGCCAGAATTTCTTGCGGGCCTCGGGGCTGACCGCGACGAAGCCTTCGCCGCTCTTGCCGTTGGCCATGCGGATGACTTCCGAGGTGGCGCGGGCCACCGCGTCCTGGTCGTCGCCGACGATGTCGCCGATCAGCACCATCTTGGGGAAGGCGTTGCGCTTGCTCTTGGTGGCGTAGCCCACCGCGCGCAGGTAGCGCTCGTCCAGGTGCTCCAGGCCGGCCAGGATGGCACCACCGGGGGTGCGCGACTCGGCGTCGAGGTAATCCTTGATTTCCACGATGCTCGGAATGGCGTCGCGCGCCTGGCCGAAGAACTCCAGGCAGACGGTGCGCACGTGCGCCGGCATGCGGTGCAGGATCCAGCGCGCGCTGGTGATGATGCCGTCGCAGCCTTCCTTCTGGATGCCGGGCAGGCCGGCCAGGAACTTGTCGGTGACGTCCTTGCCCAGGCCTTCCTTGCGGAACTTGCGTCCTTCGATGGCCAGCGTTTCGGTGCGCAGCGGCTTTTCGCCTGGCGCGCGGTTGCCGTCCGACCACTTCAGTTCGAAGGTGGCGACCGGCACGTCGTGGATCTTGCCCAGGTTGTGGTCCAGCCGGGTGATCTCCAGCCAGTTGCCCTCCGGGTCCACCATGCGCCACCAGGCCAGGTTGTCCAGCGCGGTGCCCCACAGCACGGCCTTCTTGCCGCCGGCGTTCATGGCCACGTTGCCGCCGATGCAGGAGGCATCGATGGAGGTCGGGTCCACGGCGAACACCAGGCCGGCCTTGTCGGCGGCATCGGCCACGCGGCGCGTCACCACGCCGGCGCCGGAGAAGATGGTCGCGACCTTGTGCGCGACGCCCGGCAGGTCGGTCTGCTCGACCGCGCCGAGCTGCTCCAGCTTCTCGGTGTTGATGACCGCGCTCATCGGCGTCAGCGGCACGGCGCCGCCGGTATAGCCGGTGCCGCCTCCGCGCGGGATGATGGTCAGGCCCAGCTCGAAGCAGCCCTTGACCATGCCGGCGATCTCTTCCTCGGTGTCCGGGGTGAGGACCACGAAGGGATATTCCACGCGCCAGTCGGTGGCGTCGGTCACGTGCGAGACGCGCGACAGGCCGTCGAACTTGATGTTGTCCTTCTGCGTGATGCGGCCCAGCACGCGCTGGGTGCGCTTGCGCAGGTCATAGGCGTCGGCGAACTCCTGCTTGAAGTCCTCGATGGCCTGCTTGGCAAAGCTGACCAGCTGTTCGACCCGGTGGGAGCGGTCCTCGGCGGCCGGCTCGGCGTGCTCGGCACGGTCGGCGGCGCGGCGCTTCTCGATCTCCGAGAGCCGGTGATGAAGTGCCGTAACCAGCATCTGGCGGCGCTTGGGATTTTCCAGCAGGTCGTCCTGCAGGTAGGGATTGCGCCGCACCACCCAGATGTCGCCCAGCACTTCGTACAGCATGCGGGCCGAACGGCCGGTACGGCGTTCGCCGCGCAGCTCGTCCAGGATCCGCCAGGCTTCTTCGCCCAGCAACCGGATGACAATCTCGCGATCCGAGAATGACGTGTAGTTATAAGGGATCTCACGCAGGCGCGCGGGGGCGTCCTGCGCGGCGAGTTTGGCATCGAGCACGAGTGGGGCGTTCATGAGGAGGGACCGCTTCCTGTAGCGCACGGGGACGGTGCGCCGGATCGTCTTTAAAGGGCAATTGTACTTCAAGGCCTGGTTTCGCCGCACCGCAACATGGCGGAACCTTGCTTGGGCAAGGGTTGTTCCTTGCCATCCGAGGGGCCCGGAACCGGCGCTAGAACACGCTTTTGAGGGTGGTCGCCATGCCATGCCAGAAACTGTTCGGGATCCATTGCAGGACCGTGGTCATGGCAAGGTAGCGCAGAAACTTGCCGATCGCCATATATACCAGGCTCGGCCAGAACGGCAAGCGCAGCCAGCCCGCCAAAGTGCACAATGGATCACCAATAGCCGGCAACCAGGAGGCCAGCAGGGTCGGCGGCCCCAGCCGGCGCATCCAGCGGAAATAGCGCGCGTCCAGCGCCGGCTTGCGCGCATGGCGGGGATGGCCGCGGTGTTCGGCGTGCTCCCGCTCGTGCTGGCGCTGCTGGCGCCGCCGGCGATAGCGCACCAGCGCCAGCTTGGCGGCATAGCCCATCCACCAGTCGATCGCGCCGCCGGCTGTGTTGCCAAGCGTGGCGACGATGATGGTGGGCCAGAACAGGTGCGGGTTGAGCTTGATATAGCCGAACACCGCGGGCTCGGAGCCCAGCGGCAGCAAGGTGGCGGACACCAGGCTGACCACGAAGATGGCGGGCAGCCCGACCTTGGGCAGGGCAACGGTTTCGAACAGCCAGTCGATGATGCCTTCCATAGCTATGAGAGTGGGTGCCGGTGCACGGCGGGCCATTCTAGCAGCGCCCGGATGCATATCGCCGCCGCCGGCCCTGCCCGCCCCCGGCAAGCCGAAGTGCCGGAGGGGCAACCCGCATGGCAAGCGCCGTCGATTTGTGATTAACTGTTAGAGCCTGTCGCGGCCAAACGTTCGCTGGCCGGCGGCGCCAGCCTTGCAGGCAGGCAGCCGTAACCGCAGCAATCAGCAGATAGCAAAGCAGCAGACAGCAGCAGCACCAACATCACGAAATAGCCGTAACCAGCAAACGGCAGTACCGCGTCGTGGCCAGTCCCGCGCAGTTTTTTCGGGATTCACGGATTGGGCATGCGCGTATCCACCCACATGGAGACAAGCATGGCGATTCCTATCCGCCTGACCGTCAACGGCCGCGCCGTCGAGGCCCAGGTAGAACCCAACACCCTTCTCGTCCAGTTCCTGCGCGAACAGCTCCGGCTCACCGGCACCCATGTGGGCTGCGATACCGCCCAGTGCGGCGCCTGCACCGTGCACCTGGACGGCCGCGCGGTCAAGTCGTGCAATGTGCTGGCGCTGCAGGCGGATGGCGCCAGCATCACCACCATCGAAGGGCTCGCCCCCGAGGGGCAGCTCCACCCCATGCAGGAAGCCTTTCGCAACTGCCATGGCCTGCAGTGCGGCTTCTGCACGCCGGGGATGGTAATGAGCGCCACCGCGCTGGTCAGGCAGCATCCCGATGCCGACGCCACTGCCATCCGCGAGCAGCTGGAAGGCAACCTGTGCCGCTGTACCGGGTACCACAACATCGTGCGTGCGGTGCAGCAAGGACAGGCCGCGATGCATGGCGCCAGCGCCGAATAAGGAGACCGCCATGAACGCACCCGAGAACCAGCACCTGATCGGCGCCCCGGTCAAGCGCAAGGAAGACTATCGCTTCCTGACCGGCAACGGCCAGTACACCGACGACATCGTGCTGCCGCAGCAAAGCTACGGCTATTTCCTGCGCTCGCCGCACGCGCATGCGCGCATCGCTTCCATCGACAAGACCGAGGCCCTGGCCTCGCCCGGCGTGATCGCCATCTTCACCGGCGACGACGTCGCTGCCGACAAGGTCGGCGGCCTGCCCTGCGGCTGGCTGATCCACAGCATCGACGGCAGCCCCATGAAGGAGCCGCCCCACCCCGTGCTGGCGCAGGGCAAGGCCCGCCACGTCGGCGACCAGGTCGCGCTGGTGGTGGCCGAGACGCTGCAGCAAGCCAAGGACGCCGCCGAGAAGATCGACGTCGAATACGAGGAACTGCCGGCGGTGGTCAACACCGCGCAGGCCGCCTCGGCCAGCACGCTGGTGCATGACGACGTGCCGGAGAACACCAGTTACGTCTGGGGCCACGGCGACCGCGCCGCCACCGACGCCGCCTTTGCCAGGGCGGCCCACGTGACCACGCTGGAGATCGTCAACAACCGCCTGATCCCCAACGCTATCGAACCGCGCGCCGTCAATGCCAGCTATACGCGGCAGGACGACAGCTACACGGTCTACGTGGCGAACCAGAACCCGCACGTGGAACGCCTGCTGATGGGCGCCTTCGTGCTGGGCCTGCCCGAGTCACGGCTGCGCATCATCGCGCCGGACGTGGGCGGCGGCTTCGGTTCGAAGATCTTCCTGTACGCCGAAGACGTGGCGCTGACCTGGGCCTCGAAGAAAATCAAGCGCCCGATCAAGTGGACCGCGGAGCGCTCGGAGTCCTTCCTGACCGATGCGCACGGCCGCGACCATGTCACCAAGGCCGAGCTGGCGCTGGACGCCGACGGCAAGTTCCTGGCGATGCGGGTGCACACCACCGCAAACATGGGCGCCTACCTGTCGACCTTCGCCAGCAGCGTGCCGACCATCCTGTACGCCACGCTGCTGGCCGGGCAATACACCACCCCGTCGATCTACGCCGAGGTGCGCGCCGTGTTCACCAACACCGCGCCGGTGGATGCCTATCGCGGCGCGGGCCGCCCGGAAGCCACCTACGTGGTGGAACGGCTGGTGGAAGCCGCCGCGCACGAACTGAAGATGGACCCGGCCGAACTGCGCCGCAAGAACTTCATCCGCACCTTCCCCTATGCCACCCCGGTCGGCCTGACCTACGATACCGGCGACTACGAGCCATGCCTGGCGCGCGCGCAGGAACTGGCCGACGTGAAAGGCTTCCCCGCGCGGCGCGACGAGGCAAAGCAGCGCGGCAAACTGCGCGGCCTGGGCTATTCCTGCTATATCGAAGCTTGCGGGCTGGCGCCGTCGAATATCGCCGGCGCACTGGGCGCGCGAGCGGGCCTGTTCGAGGTCGGCGAGATCCGCGTGCACCCGACCGGCACCGTGACCGTCTTCACGGGCTCGCACAGCCACGGCCAGGGGCATGAGACCACCTTCGCGCAGATCGTGGCGGACCGCCTCGGCATTGCGCTCGACGCCGTGGAGATCGTGCATGGCGATACCGGCCGCGTGCCGTTCGGCATGGGCACCTACGGTTCGCGCTCGCTGTCGGTTGGCGGCTCCGCCATCATGAAGGCGCTCGACAAGATCGAAGCCAAGGCCAAGAAGATCGCGGCCCACCTGCTGGAGGCCTCGGACGCCGACATCGAGTTCAAGAATGGCGTGTTCAGCGTGGCCGGCACCGACCGCAGCAAGACCTTCGGCGAGGTCGCCCTGACCGCCTACGTGCCGCACAACTATCCGCTCGACAAGCTGGAGCCCGGCCTCAACGAGAACGCCTTCTACGACCCGACCAACTTCACCTACCCGTCCGGCGCCTACGTCTGCGAGGTGGAGGTCGACCCCGACACGGGCGAAAGCCATGTCGTCAAGTTCACCGCGGTGGACGATTTCGGCAACATCATCAACCCGATGATCGTCGAAGGCCAGGTCCACGGCGGCATTGGCCAGGGCCTCGGCCAGGCCATGCTGGAGCAGTGCATCTACGACGACGAAAGCGGCCAGTTGCTGACCGGCTCCTATATGGACTACGCCATGCCGCGGGCCGCCGACCTGCCCGACTTCACGGTGGAGACCGCCAAGGGCACGCCCTGCACGCACAATCCGCTGGGCGTGAAGGGATGCGGCGAAGCCGGCGCGATCGGGTCGCCACCGGCCTTCATCAACGCGCTGGTGGATGCGCTCTCGCCGCTGGGCGTGCACGATATCCAGATGCCCGCCACGCCGCACCGCGTGTGGCAGGCGATTCGCCAGGCGCAGACCCCCAACTGAGATCGGAGACACATCATGTACGCATTCAATTTCGAACGCGCCGCCGATGCCAGTTCGGCGGTGGCCAGGCTCAAGGCCGATGGCGACGCCAAGTTCCTCGGCGGCGGACAGAGCCTGCTGGCGGCAATGAAGCTGCGGCTGGCCGCACCCTCGGCGCTGGTCGACGTGACGCGCATCCCCGGCATGGCGGAGATCCGGGTGGAGAACGACGAACTGGTGATCGGCGCGGCGGCACGGCATGCCGACGTGGCGGCCAACGCCGAGGTGCTCAAGCGTATCCCCGCGCTGGCCGCGCTCGCCGGCGGCATCGGCGACCGGCAGGTGCGCGCGATGGGCACGCTGGGCGGCTCGCTCGCCAACGACGATCCGGCAGCGTGCTATCCGGCCGCGGTACTGGGCCTTAACGCCACGGTGGTGACGGACCGCCGCAATATCGCCGCCGACAACTTCTTCAAGAGCCTCTACGAAACCGCGCTGGAGCCCGACGAACTGATCACCGCCGTGCGCTTTCCCTCGCCGGACCAGGCCGCCTACATCAAGTTTCCCAACCCGGCCTCGCGCTTCGCGCTGGTGGGGGTGATGGTGGCGCGCTTCGGCAAGATCGTGCGGGTCTCCGTCACCGGCGCCGCCGACAGCGTGTTCCGCTGTGCGCCGCTGGAGCTGGCGCTGGCGGCCAGCTTCACGCCGGCGGCGGCGCGCGCGGTGGTGCTTGACCCGGGCGGGCTGAATGCGGACCTGCACGCCTCGGCCGAGTATCGCGCGCACCTGATCCCGGTGCTGGCGGCACGCGCGGTGGAGCAGGCGCTGAAGGGCTGAGGGAAGAAATCGGAAGGAGAGCACCCGCACTCGTAAAGAGCGGGCGCGTTCACTTCGAGTCCACGCCCACCCTCTCCCCCGGCCCCTCTCCCGCAGGCGGGAGAGGGGAGCAAACCGGCGGCATTGGCCGAAGCCGGCAAGATGCGCCAAAGCCGTTTGCAATAACGACGGCTGTTGCACCCTCTCCCCTCATGGGAAGAAGGTTGAGGAGAGGCGCGGTTCGGCTAGAGGCCACAAAAAGCGAAGCCAATGATTTTCTCCAGCACGACGGCGTAACCAGTGCCCACATTCTCCGCACATTGCATCTTCCGGCCACCTCCATGCTTCCCCAGTCCATCGACCAGACCGCCGCCCTGCTGGAGGCACAGCAGTATTTCGCCGACCGCGAAACCGCCACTGTGCTCTACCTGGCAATGCGCATGCAGCGCCCGCTGTTCCTGGAGGGCGAGCCCGGCGTCGGCAAGACCGCGCTGGCGCGCGCCATGGCCGGCGCGCTCGGCACGCGCCTGTTGCGCCTGCAATGCTACGAGGGGCTCGACGCCTCCAGCGCACTCTACGAATGGGACTACCCGCGCCAGATCATGGCGCTGCGCCTGGCCGAAGCGCGCGGCGAGCGGCCCGACACGCAATCGCTCTACCACGACGATTTCCTGCTCAAGCGGCCCCTGCTGGAGTCGCTGCTGCCCGACCCCGCCGCGCCGGGCATACCGCGCGTGCTGCTGATCGACGAGATCGACCGCGCCGACGAGCCTTTCGAAGCCTTCTTGCTCGAGGTGCTTTCCGAGTACCAGGTGTCGATCCCGGAAATCGGCGTGATCAAGGCAGAGCAGCCTCCGCTGATCGTGGTCACCTCCAACCGCACCCGCGAAGTGCACGATGCGCTCAAGCGCCGCTGCCTGTACCAGTGGATGGGCTACCCGCAGCGCGAGCGCGAACTGCAGATCGTGGCAGCGCGCGCGCCCGAGGCTGCCGCCGCGCTGCAGCACCAGGCCATTGATTTCATCCACCGCCTGCGCGGCATCGACCTGTTCAAGTCGCCCGGCATTGCCGAGGCCATCGACTGGTGCCGCGCGCTGTCCGCGCTCGGTGTGAGCGAACTCGATCCGCAATCGGTGCGGGATACGCTCGGCGTGCTGCTCAAGTACCAGGACGACCTGGCCCGCGTGGACGGTCCTACCGTGGCGGAACTGCTGGCCAGCCGAGCGCCGGAGGGCTGAGACATGCCCAGGCCGCATCCGGATTCCGCGCTTGCCGCCACGCCTCCCGCCGGCTCGCTCCCCATGCTGGCGCGCAACGTCGCGCACTTCGTCCGGCTGCTGCGCGATGCCGGCTTCGCGCTGTCGCCCGCGCATGCCGTGGACACGCTGCTGGCGCTGCAATACGTGGACATCGGCCGGCGCGACGAGGTGCGCGCGGCGATGGCTGCCCTGATGGTGAACGGCCCCGACCAGCGGCCGCTGTTCGATGCCGCCTTCGATCTCTTCTGGCGCGACCCTGACTGGGAAAGCAAGCTGCGCGCCCTGCTGTTGCCACGCGTGGACGCCGGGGCGCCGCCACCGAAACGCAACAACCGGCTGGCCGATGCGCTGGCCGCCCAACGCCCGCCGGAGTCCGGGCAGCGCGGCAAGGAAAGCACCGAACGCTTCACCGCGCCGCTCACCTTCTCCGCGCAGGAGCGCCTGGCCCAGCGCGATTTCGAAACGCTCGGCGCGGAGGAATGGCGCGCACTGCAGCATATGATCCGGGCCCGCCATGCGCGCCTGGCCACCGAGCGCACGCGACGCTTGCGCGCCGCCGCCAGCGGGCCGCGCGCCGACCTGCGCGCCAGCGCCAGGCTGGCGGTGCGCCAGCAAGGCGAATGGCTGCGCTGGAAATACCGCCGCCACGCCGAACGGCGCCCGCCCCTGGTGCTGCTGCTCGACATCTCAGGCTCCATGAGCCAGTACTCGCGCGCGGTACTGTACTTCTGCCACGCGCTGATGCAGTCGCGCGAGCGGCTGTCGGTATTCCTGTTCGGCACTCGGCTCACCAATATCACCCGCTCGCTGCGGGAGCGCGACCCCGACGAAGCGGTCAACGCCATCGCCGGGCAGGTGCGCGACTGGGCCGGCGGCACCCGCATCGGCGCGGCGCTGGCCACCTTCAACCGGCAATGGGCACGCCGCACGCTCTCCGGCCGCGCCACCGTGCTGCTGGTCACCGACGGGCTGGATCGCGAGGATATCGGCCTGCTGGAGACGGAGATGGCTCGCCTGCGCCGCTTCGCCCATCGCATCGTCTGGCTCAACCCGCTGCTGCGCTATGCCGGCTTCGCGCCGCAGGCGCGCGGCGTACAGGCCATCCTGCCGCACGTGGACGCGCTGCGCTCGGCGCACAACCTGGACAGCCTGTTCGCCCTCGAATCGCTGCTGGCCGCGCGCGAGCCGCTGGCCATGGCCGTGTTCCCCGCAGCGCGGGGACTCAAGATCATGAAAGACACCAAGGAGACGCCCCAATCATGGAAATGACGCAGACACGGCAATTGCCGGTAGCCCAGCAAACCGCCTGGGAAGCCCTGAACGATACGGGGCTGCTCAAGCAATGCATCCCGGGATGTGAGAGCATCGAGCCTGACGGCGATCACGCCTACCTGCTGGCGCTGACCGCCGCGGTAGGCCCGGTCAAGGCGCGCTTCAAGGGCCGCATGGCCTTGCAGGATATCCAGGCGCCCGACAGCTACACCATCCAGTTCGACGGACAAGGCGGCGCGGCCGGCTTCGGCAAGGGCACCGCGCAAGTGACGCTGGCGCCGGATGGCGAGCACACCGTGCTGACCTATACGGTCAACGCCCAGGTTGGCGGCAAGATCGCGCAGATCGGCTCGCGCCTGGTCGACGCCGCCGCGCGCAAGATGGCCGATGTCTTCTTCGACCGCTTTACGGCAGCGGTCAGCGGGGACGGCGCGCAGGAGGAAGCGCAAGGCGCCCAAGAGGATGTCGCCAAGGATGGAGCGGCGGCCGGCGACGGCAGCCCGCCCGATGAACAAACTGGTGAAACGAAGCGGAAACGATCATGGACAGCGTGGATCTCGAAGTCCTGAAAAGCAGTGTGCGCTGGCTGGCCGAGGGCCACCGCGCGCTATTGGTCACGGTAGTCAGGACCTGGGGCTCCTCGCCCCGGCCCGAAGGCGCGATGCTGGCGGTGCGCGACGACGGCCTGGTGGTGGGCTCGGTCTCGGGCGGCTGCATCGAGGACGACCTCATCGACCGGGTACGGCGCGAAGGCATTGCCGGCGCGCACCCCGAAGCCGTCAAGTACGGCATCAGCGCCGAGGAAGCGCACCGCTTCGGCCTGCCCTGCGGCGGCACCATCGAACTGGTGACCGAGCCGCTCGGCGCCGCCAGCCACCTTGACGAACTGCTGGAAGCCGTTGAGAGCGGCAAGCTGGTGGCGCGCACGCTCGACATGGCAAGCGGCCGCGCCACGCTCGGGCCCGCCCTGGCCACCGACGGCCTGGCCTTCGACGGCGCCACCCTGCTCACCATCCACGGGCCGCGCTACCGCATGCTGGTGATCGGCGCCGGGCAGTTGTCGAAATATCTGTGCCAGATCGCCGTCGGCCTGGGCTTCCAGGTGACCGTATGCGATCCGCGCGAGGAATATACCGAGACCTGGGACATTCCCGGCGTCACCATGGTGCGCACCATGCCGGACGATACCGTGACCGACATGCAGCTCGACGAGCGCAGCGCGGTGATCGCCGTCACGCACGATCCCAAGCTGGACGACCTGGCCCTGATGGAAGCGCTGCGCACGCGCGCCTTCTACGTGGGCGCGCTGGGCTCCCGCCGCAACAACCAGGCACGGCGCGAACGGCTGAAGGAATTCGACCTCAATGAATTGCAGCTGGCGCGGCTGCATGGCCCGGTGGGCATCTATATCGGCAGCCGCACGCCGCCGGAAATCGCGATCTCGATCCTGGCCGAAGTGGTCGCCGCCAAGAACCATGTCTCGCTGCCCGACATCCTGCAGGTGGAAGGCGCCAAGGCAGCGCGCGAAATGGCGGCCGGTGCCGGCAGCACATGCAGCCCGGCCCCTTGAACGGGCCGGTCACGGAGGCCGACCTGCCTACCGGCATTCTGCTGGCGGCAGGCTACGGGCGGCGCTTCGATGCCGCCGGCCAGCGCAACAAGCTGCTGGCCACGCTGCCGGACGGCAAGACCGTCGCCGGCCGCAGCGCCCACACCCTCGCCACCAGCCTGCCCGGCGCACTTGCCGTGATCCGGCCAGGCAATGCGGCGCTGGCTGCCGAGTTGCGCGGCGCGGGCTGCCGGGTGCTGGAGACCGCTGCCGCGGAGGCAGGCATGGGCGCGGCGCTGGCAGCCGCGGTGGCCGCCACGCCGGACGCGCGCGGCTGGGTGGTAGCGCTGGCCGATATGCCGTGGCTGCCGGCCAAACTGGTGCGCGCGGTGGCGCTGACGATCACCACGCCCGATGCCATCGCGGCGCCCTGGCGGGATGGCCGGCTCGGGCATCCCGTCGGCTTTGGCTCGGCCTGGCGGGAAGCGCTGCTCAGGCTCGACGGAGACGAAGGGGCGCGCGAATTGTTGAAGACGCAGCCGGTGATGCGGATATTGACTGAGGACGAAGGGGCGTTCAGGGATGTGGATACGCCGGGGGATCTGACCTAGGGATTGGGGAGATCGGGGACTTTGGGGGTCGGAATGGCCAGTCGCCATGCCTCTGGGTTCGCCCCGGGAGATCGGCTTCGACGGCTTGCGTCAAAGCCGATGGCCTGGCGCCGCTAGCAGCAGCTTCGCCATTGAAACGTGTCCAGCAGACTGGCAACCCAGCCGGCCCCGTAGAGGCCGAGGCCGAAAATCCCGTGCGTGACGAGGCTATGGAGGCGCGCGGCGGCGGGACGCGGCGTGCGGCTGGCGGCCACGCCTGCGCCCATGCCTGGCTGCATCAAAAGGAAGGGCGCCGCCACGCTGCCGATGCCAACGATCAGCGCGGGGCCGAGCGTCGGATGACGGGTCCAGTCGAGGCCCCAGAACACGAGCAGCAGGGCCGCGAACGCCATGCCGATCAGATAATGGGCGATCCAGCCGATCAGGCGCTCGCCCTGTACGGGCGGTGAGGCGGCAATGGGATCGTGGCGAAAGCGTCCACGCGCCAGATGGGCGAGCCAGCGGCCCACCAGCGCATAGTCCAACGGAGGGATGCCGAGCAGCCGCTTTTGGGCGGCTGCCCAGATGTCCGTCGCCGCCGTCGCGCCGGCCCCGATCAGCAGAGCCACATCAGATGGTCCACTGCCTCAGGCATGGGCTGCCTCCCGCGGCGCGGCTGACGCGGACGGCGCCCGGGCGCTGACCATCCAGCAGGCGGCGGTGTAGCGAACTTCGGTTCCGTGCACATAGGGCTCGGAGGCGGCGCGGACAGCTTCGCCGACTTGCGCGCGCGTCCGCTCGTCCGCGTCCTGGAGGATCAGGCCGACGGGCCCGAACCGGGAGAGGTAGCCGGCCAGCGCCTTTTCGGGCAGGGTGCAGTCGACATCGATCGGCCGGATGTCGATCCCGGCCCAGCCGCTCTCTTCCAGGATGGTAGAGATCCGATCCCGGTCGGCGAAAGAGAACTGCCCCGGTACGCCCGGCCGGCGGGCGGGAAGGTTCGGCAGCAGCGGCGCAGCGGCGCGCTCGGCCGTCGTCATGAACGGATTTTCCGCGGCACTCCGCCAGGCGATGAACTGAAGTTCGGCATCGTCCCTTGCCGCCCGCCGCAGGTTGGCGAAGGCCGCGACCGGGTTGTCGAAGAACATGACGCCGAGGCGCGAAATGATCGTGTCGAAGCTCGCGGGCTCGAAGGCGTGCATCTGCACGTCCGCGCGGATGAAGCTGGCCGTCGTGTCTTCCCGCCCCGCGCGTGCCCGGGCGGCGGCGATCATCGGATCCGAAATGTCGGCGCCGACGCAGCGGCCCCCGGCGCCGAGCAGCCGCGCAACGGCGAGCGTCGTGCTGCCCGTACCGCAGCCGACGTCGAGCACCCGGTGCCCGGATCCGGCGCGGACCGCTTCGACGAGCAGTTCTTCGAACGGCTTGAACATCTGGTCGAGCAACGCCTGTGCATCGACCCAGGCGCGTCCGGCGTGGCCATTCCAAAGCGCGGTCTGTTCGTTATCGGTCTGGGGTGTGGCATCCATGGTCCTTTTTCCTTACTCGCCCTCAAGAAGCGGAAGCTAAACTATGCAGATTCAAGCCGACTTGAGGTCAAGAGGATGAAAAACCTGGACATTGGCGAGGTGGTGCAGCGATCCGGCGTTCCCGCATCGACGCTGCGGTATTACGAGGAAAAGGGGCTGATTGCCTCTAGCGGCAGACGCGGGCTGCGCCGCCAGTTCGATCCCGGCGTGCCGGAACGGCTGGCGCTGATCGCGCTGGGGCGCGCCGCCGGCTTCTCGCTAGATGAGATTGCGCTCATGTTCGTGCCGCAGGGGCGGCCGCGCATCGACCGCCAGATGCTCGCCGCCAAGGCGGAGGAACTGGACAGGACCATCCGCAGGCTCAGCGCCATGCGCGACGGCTTGCGGCACGCCGCCGCCTGCCCCGCGCCGAGCCACATGGAATGTCCCACCTTCCGCCGCATCCTGCAGGCCGCAGCTTCCGGCGCTATTGGAGCGCGAGGGAAGAAGACGCCACAGCCGCCGCGGAGCTAGTTCCAGGAGCCTCTATCGAGGAGCATCCATTGCCTGCGCCAGGGTACTGTGGTCAAAGTCGACCGCCCTTCACCCCCCCTCGGTCTCCGCCAGCGCCCTCAGATACTCCCCCCGCCACCAATGCACATCCTGCGCGCGGATGCGCTCCAGCAGCTTCTGGTGCCGCGACTGCCGTTCCGCCAGCGGCATATGCAAGGCCTGCTGGATCGCCTGCGCGGTGGCGTTGATATCGTAGGGATTCACCAGCAGCGCCTCGCGCAGTTGCTCGGCCGCGCCGGCAAAACGCGATAGCACCAGCACCCCCGGATCATCCGGATCCTGCGCGGCGACAAACTCCTTGGCGACCAGGTTCATGCCGTCACGCAAGGGCGTAACCAGCGCCACGCGGCAAGCGCGGCACAGCCCCGGCAACCTGCGCCGCGCGGTGATCCGATGGATGTAGCGCACCGGCATCCAGTCCAGCTCCCCGTACTCGCCATTGATCGCCCCGGACAACCCCTCCAGCTCGCGCCGCAGATCGGCATAGGCATCCACCGTCTCGCGCGACGGTGCGGCAATCTGGATCAGGGTCGCGCTGCGCCGGTTCTCCGGATACTGCGCCATCAGCGCCCTCACCGCCTTGAGCCGCTGCGGCAGCCCCTTGGAGTAATCGAGCCGGTCGATGCCGAGCAGCAGCCGGCGGCTCGCGTATTGCCCGCGCATCATCTCGTAGGTCTCGCGCGATTCGTCGCACCGCCCCAGTTCCGCGAACTCGTCGACGTCGATGCCGATCGGGAATGCCTGCGCGCGCACGGTACGATGAAAGGCACGGAAGCGGTATTCGCCCATCGGCTCGGCCTGCGCCTCGCGTTGCACATAGCGCGAGAAATGCTCGAGATCGAGCTGGCTCTGGAAGCCGATCAGGTCATAGGCGAAGAGCGCGCGCATCAGCCACTCGTGCTGCGGGATGGCGGCCAGGATCAGCGGCGGCGGCAGCGGGATATGCAGGAAGAACCCCATGCGCTGCCCGCAGCCCATGGCGCGCAGTTCCGAGGCAAGCGGAATCAGGTGGTAATCGTGGATCCAGATCACATCGTCCGGGCGCAGCAGCGGCGCCAGCTTGCGTGCAAAGAGCTGGTTGACGCGCCGATAAATGTTGAGATAGGCGGAATCGAAATCCGCCAGGTCGATGCGGTAGTGAAAGACCGGCCACAGCACACCGTTGCTGTAGCCCTGGTAGTACGCGTCATGGTCCTCCCGGCACAGGTCGACCGTGGCCAGCGTGACATTGCCGGCCTGCTGTATATGCAGCTCGCCCTCGCCTGGCGTACCTCCCTGGGCAGGCTCCACGATCTTGCCGCTCCAGCCGAACCACATGCCGCCGGTGGCCTTGAGCGCCTCGCCCAGCGCCACCGCAAGCCCGCCTGCGGCGATGTTGCGCGGATCGGCCACGCGGTTGGATACCGCTACTAGTCTGCCCATGTCTTCCTTTGCCAGAACCTGGCCCTGCGCGCCGCCCGCAAGCATTGCGATGCCTGCGGGGCCCGGCCTGGCGCGCCGCTGCCGTTGCCCGGGCCGCGCCCGCTTGCCCGGGCGAAGCTCAGATCACCGAGTCCCACGGCGCGGACAGGCGCGTGGCGCCGTTGATGAGACCTACCATCGAGTAGGTCTGCGGAAAATTGCCCCACATCTCGCCCGTCAACGGATGGGTGTCTTCGGACAGCAGGCCGAGCGGATTGCGCGCCGCCAGCATGGCCTCGAAGATCTCGCGCGCCTCCTCGCGGCGTCCCACGCGGGCCAGCGCGTCGATGCGCCAGAAGGTGCAGATATTGAATGCGGTCTCGGGCTTGCCGAAATCGTCCGGCGCCTCGTAGCGGCGCATATAGGGCCCGTCGCACAGCGAGGCTTCCATCGCCCTGAGCGTCGACATGAAGCGCTCGTCCTGCGGTGCGATAAAGCCGACTTCGGCCATCAGCAGCACGCTGGCGTCGAGTTCGCGGCCGCCGAAGCTCTCGGCGAACGCCTGGCGCTCATCGCTCCAGGATTCGCGCACGATGCGCTCCTTCATGCCGTCGGCATGCCCGCGCCAGTACGCCGCGCGATCCGGCAGCTGCAGCGCATCGCCGATCTTGGCAAGGCGATCGCAGGCGGCCCAGCTCATCAGCGCGGAGGAGGTATGCACGCGCGCGCGGGTGCGCAGCTCCCACATGCCCGCGTCGGGCGTGCCGAACACGCGCACCGCCTGCTCGCCCACGGTCTCCAGCACGCGGAACTCGGCGGCCCCGGCCCGGTGCAGCAGGCGATGGTCATGGAAGGCCTGGGCCGCGCCCAGCACCACATTGCCGTAGACGTCGTGCTGGAAGTGTTCCTGCGCCTGGTTGCCCACGCGTACCGGGCCCATGCCGCGGTAGCCCGGCAGGTGATCGAGCACGCTCTCCGGCAATTCAAGCTCGAGCCCGATGCCGTACAGCGGCTGGATATGCCCGTTGCTGGATTGCATCACTACATTGGACAACCAGCGCAGGTAGTCCTCCATGGTGCCGACCTCGGACAGGCTGTTGAGCGCGCGGATCACGAAGAAGGCGTCGCGCAGCCAGCAGAAACGGTAGTCCCAGTTGCGGCCGCTGCCCGGCGCCTCGGGCACGCTGGTGGTCATGGCGGCAACGATGGCGCCGGTCTCTTCATAGAGCGACAGCTTGAGCGTGATGGCGGCGCGGATCACCGCGTCCTGCCACTCGCGCGGCACCGCGAGGCGGCGGCTCCACATGCGCCAGTAAGCGGTGGTCTCCTGCTCGAAATGGCGCGCGGTTTCCTCCACGCCGCCCTGCAGGGTTTCGTCCGGCCCGAGGATGAAATTGTGCTCGCGCGTCAGCAGGAAAGGCGTCTGCGACAGCACATAGGTCAGCGGCGCGTCGGTGGTCATGCGCAGCGTCATGCCGTCGCCGATATAGCGCACATGGCTGCTGCCGCGCGTGATCTCGGGCTTGACGCGCCCCCAGTCGAAACGCGGCGCCACCGTCACCCGCACGCGCGGCGCTCCGCGCACCGGGCGAATCCGCCGGATCAGCGTGGTGGGCCGGAAATAGCGGCCGAGCCGGAAAAACCGCGGCGCGAAATCGGTGATCTCGAGGCAGTTGTTGTGCCGGTCGGTCAGGCGCGTGCGCAATACGGCGGTGTTGGGCTCGTACCATTGCTGCGCGTCACTGAAATCCTCGATCTCGATGGCGAAGTGGCCCGCATTCTCGCCAGGATCGAGCAAGGCATTGAAGACCGGATCCCCGTCGAAGCGCGGCAGGCAGCACCACACGATGCGGCCATGCCCATCGACCAGCGCAGAGATCGCGCAATTGCCGATCATGCCCAGCGATAGCGACGGATCGGCATGGCGGCCGGCGCCCTCGGCACTGGCCTGCCTACCCTCGGTGAATGGGTTGCTCACAGCGAATCCCCCTCAAGACGTCGTTGTGGATGTGGTTCCCGGCTCCGGCGCGCCCTCGGCGGCGGCCATGGCTTCCAGCGCCTTGGCAGAGCGATGCAGCCAGCAGCGCAGCGCGGCGGGGCCGGGCACGCTGACGGTGGCGGCGCTGGGCCGTTCGCCGACCAGCACGCCGACGCCGCCCAGGCGCCGCACCACGGCAAAGCCGGCCTCGTCGGTGATGTCGTCGCCGGCAAACAGCGGCAGGCGGCGTGCAAAGGGCGGGCCGCGCATGAAGGCGGCGATCGCGCCGCCCTTGTCGACGCCCGCCGGTTTGAGTTCGACCACCATCTTGCCGTGCAGGACTTCGATGCCGGGCACGCCACTTGCCAGTTCTGCCGCGAAGTTGCGTACCAGGCCTTCGAGATGGGGCACGGCGCGATAGTGCACCGCCACCGCCACCGCCTTGGGCTCGAGCTGCAAGCCGGGATGCGCGTTCACCAGGGCGGAAAGCGGCGGCAGCAACAGGGGCACGGCGCGATCCTGCTCGCGCAGCCGGTAGCCGCCCGCATCGCGCAGTTCCGCGCCGTGCACGCCGGCCGCGGGCAGCCGCAACGGATGCAGGAAATGGTCCAGTTCTGCGATCGGCCGGCCGGAAATCAGCGCGACGGCGCCGCCCAGTTGCGTATGCAGGACGCGCAGCGTCCCCACCAGTTCCGGTTCGACCTGCACGAGGTCGGGACGCGGCGCAAGGTCGGCCAGCGTACCGTCGAAATCCAGGAACAGCGCGGTGTTCGGTTCGATAAGAGGTAGGGAAGGCATTGCGTTACACCGTATCACGAGTGCTCCGGCAGCGTCCACCGGGCTTCGTCCTACAAAGTGCGCGATTGCTCCCAGAGCAGGCAGGGACGCCGGTTGCACCGCCACGGCGGCCCGGCGCGCGGCATCCGGGGTGACCTGGAAGACCCTTGCGCGCCGCCTTGCCGGAGGCCCGGGTGCCGGTGCAGGCATCGGCACCCCGCGCCATCCTTTATCATTAGCGGTTTCCGCCCATCCTCGCCCCGGCTGTCCACGATGACCCGCAAACCCGATTACCTGAGAAAGATCCTGACCGCCAAGGTGTATGACGTGGCCCAGGAAACCGAACTCACCTACGCGCACCTCCTCTCCGCACGCACCGGCAACTCGGTGTGGTTCAAGCGCGAGGACACCCAGCCGGTGTTCTCGTTCAAGCTGCGCGGCGCTTACAACAAGATGGCCTCGCTGACGGCGGAGGAACTCAAGCGCGGCGTGATCGCGGCCTCGGCGGGCAACCACGCCCAAGGCGTGGCGCTGTCGGCCGCCCGGCTGAAATGCAAGGCCATCATTGCCATGCCGGTGACCACACCCCAGGTGAAGATCGACGCGGTGCGCGAGCGCGGCGGCGAATGGGTGGAGATCGTGCTGCACGGCGAGTCGTACAGCGATGCCTACAACCACGCCGCGGTGCTGGAGAAGAAGCACAAGCTGACCTTCATCCACCCCTTCGACGATCCCGAAGTCATCGCCGGCCAGGGCACCATCGCCATGGAGATCCTGCGCCAGCATCCGGGCCCGCTGCACGCGGTGTTCGTCGCGATCGGCGGCGGCGGCCTGATCTCCGGCATCGCGTCCTACATCAAGGCCGTGCGTCCCGAGATCAAGGTGATCGGCGTGCAGACCGTGGACTCCGACGCGATGAAGCGCTCGGTGGACGCGGGCAAGCGCGTGGAACTCAAGGAAGTGGGCCTGTTCTCGGACGGCACCGCGGTCAAGCTGGTCGGCAAGGAAACCTTCCGCATCACGCGCGAGCTGGTCGACGAGATCGTGCTGGTGGACACCGACGCCATCTGCGCGGGCCTGAAAGACGTATTCCAGGACACCCGCAGCATCCTGGAGCCGGCAGGCGCGCTGGCCGTGGCCGGCCTGAAGCTGTATGCCGAACGCGAGAAGCTCAAGGGCCAGCACCTGGTGGCGATCGCCTGCGGCGCCAACATGAACTTCGACCGCCTGCGCTTCGTGGCCGAGCGTGCCGAGGTGGGCGAGGCGCGCGAGGCGGTCTTCGCAGTCAGCATCCCCGAGGAACGCGGCAGCTTCAAGCGCTTCTGCGAGCAGGTCGGCACGCGCAACGTGACCGAATTCAACTACCGCATCGCCGACAACAGCATGGCGCACATCTTCGTCGGCGTGCAGATCGCGAGCCGCGCGGAAAACGAGAAGATCGCCGCGGGTTTCCGCCGCCACGGCTTCGATACGGTGGACCTGTCGAACAACGAGCTGGCCAAGCAGCATATCCGCTACATGGTGGGCGGGCATTCGCAACTGGCGCACGACGAACTGCTGTACCGATTCGAGTTCCCGGAGCGTCCGGGCGCGCTGATGCGCTTCCTGTCGAGCATGAGCCCAAACTGGAATATCAGCCTGTTCCACTACCGCAACCAGGGCGGCGACACCTCCAATATCCTGGTTGGCATCCAGGTGCCCAAGAACGAGAAACGCGCCTTCCGAGCCTTCCTCGCCACGCTGGGCTATGTACACTGGGAAGAGACCGAGAATCCGGTGTACAAGCTGTTTTTGTCCTGATCAATCCCGTGGCTCCCGCCCTGCCCCCCTCGACGGGGATGGGCGGGGCCACACGCGAGGCAACCATGAGCCTTCCCGAACAATCGCCGCTAGGCAAACCCTCTGCCTACAAGACCGAGTACGACCCCACCCTGCTGTTCCCGATCCCGCGCCAGCCCAAGCGCACCGAGATCGGCCTGGCCGAAGGCCGCGCCCTGCCGTTCTTCGGGGTGGACATCTGGAACGCTTACGAGCTGTCGTGGCTGAACATGAAAGGCAAGCCGCAGGTGGCGCTGGCCAGCTTCATCATTCCCGCCGACACGCCCAACATCGTCGAGTCCAAGTCGTTCAAGCTCTACCTGAATTCGTTCAACCAGAGCAAGATCGCCTCGGCCGAAGCGCTGCAGCAATTGCTGCACCACGACCTGTCCGAGGCCACCGGCGGCACGGTGCAGGTGCGGCTGGTGACCGAGGCCGACCTGGGCACGCAGAAGATGGGCGAGCTGGAAGGCCAGTTGCTGGACCGCCTCGACATCGAGACCGACATCTACGAACCGGCCCCCGAACTGCTGCACGCCAACCATGACGAAGCGCCGGTGGAACAGACGCTGGTATCGCACCTCCTCAAGTCCAACTGCCTCGTGACCGGGCAGCCCGACTGGGGCAGCGTGCAGATCCGCTACGTGGGCGCACCGATCAACGAGGAAGCGCTGCTCAAGTACCTGATCTCGTTCCGCAACCACAACGAATTCCATGAGCAATGCGTGGAGCGTATCTTCACCGATGTGATGCGCCAGTGCAAACCGGTGAAGCTGGCGGTCTATGCCCGCTACACGCGGCGCGGCGGACTGGACATCAATCCGTTCCGGACCAACTACAACACGCCGTGGCCGGACAACCGGCGTAATGCGCGGCAGTAGCGCCGCCAAAACCATAGCATTTAGCCTGAAAATTCACTCGTTTCAGAAAGAGACTTCATGCGGCATGACAATGCGGCAATTCAGAATTTAGTTTCTTAAAATATTTTTTTCAGTTTTTTATGGGAGATATTTAGGGTTGCAGGACCTATAGCCCGAATGGTGTCGGGTTCTTTGGTACATGGAGCTATTTTTTTCAGTAGGAACTCTTGCCGTTGTAGGGACCTGATTCAGGTCTGCAGGGCCTAAAGGCGGAGTGGCGTCAGGCTCTTGGGCACATGGAGGTGTCACTTTTCTTTACTCGTAAAGAAAAGTAACCAAAAGAAAGCGACCCCTTGCAGGGGGGCTGGCTTATCGGGCTCGGGGACTTTGCGGATTCGTGGTGGGCGCGTCAGTCCTGCCTGACTGCTGGCGCTACCGGCGCGAACGGCATTGCCAATGCGGATGGCACTGGTTTCAGTATAGCGCCCATGATGGCAATGGCCCGTGGTGGCTCACGCATCTGCCGTTACCGGCGCGAATGGCCACTGCTTCCCGATCCTTGCCGGTTTCGTCGTGGGCGCGGTGGCCCCGGCTTGAGGCGAATACCCAAAATCTGGGGCCACCGCGCCCAC
>NZ_JBYOJU010000041.1:0-93231 GCF_057798855.1 Cupriavidus sp. 96C5-1
CCCCCTCGCCGCCCCCGACCCCCTCCCCGAACCCGAACCCCTCGACGAACCCGAGCCACTCGACGAGCCCGAGCCACTAGACGAACCCGAGCCACTCGACGAGCCCGAACCGCTCGACGAACCCGAACCACTCGACGAACCCGAACCACTCGACGAGCCCGAGCCACTAGACGAGCCCGAACCACTCGACGAGCCCGAACCGCTTGACGAACCCGAGCCACTCGATGAACCCGAACCACTCGACGAGCCCGAACCGCTCGACGAACCCGAGCCACTAGACGAGCCCGAACCACTCGACGAACCCGAGCTGCTGCTGGGCGCGCAGTTGCCGAAGATGCAGAGCACCGCATAGCCCTTGTTGACCGCGTTGCTCGCCGGAAAGCCCCACACTGGCCCATTGGCTGGCGTATCCGGCAGCGAAGCGTTCGTCTGCTTCAGCATGGCCTGCCACACGCTATTGGTAGGGTCCTGCATCTGCTTGGTCGTCAGCCCATTGCCCAGCATCGGCTGCATGGATGGGCTATTGGGCATGTTTTGCATTGGGTCGTTGCCAATCAGTCCGTTCGTACTCGCTGACTTGTCCCAGATGACATTGATCGTAGGGCCCGGATAGTCATAGAACACATAGCCGACAATGCTTCCCCGATATCCTCCGCTGGCAAGACTCTGGGTTCCAGCGGCATAGCTGTTGATGATGGACGACGTGCTTCCGCTCCCCAGGCTCCCCACCAGGCCACCCGCCGCCCAAGCGCCATACACGGCTCCGGTGGCGTAACTGCTGCCGATCATCACCCCGCTACCGCTAGCACCCACCAGGCCACCGGCGTAACCGAGACTGCCAATACCCGTGGCAGTCACCGGGCCCGTGGCATAGCTTTGCGAGATCGTGGTACTCGCGCTGCCGATCAGGCCGCCGACGGTATCCGAGCCGGTCACCATCCCGGTCGCAAAGCTGGCTTCGACCGTTCCCCCGATAACGCTGCCGAACAATCCACCAACGCTGTAACCACCGCTCACCGAGCCGGTTGCATAGTTCCACGTCATGCGTTCGGTCATCGTGGAACTGTCGCCGTAGTCGATGTTGCCTACGGCACCGCCTACATTGTTGACGCCAGACGCCGAGACATTCACCGTGGCATAGCTGTGGTTGAGACCGCCTCCCACGATATTCCCCACCAGCCCGCCGACGTTGTCCGCGGATCCCGTGACCGACCCGCTGCCGGTGACATAGCTGTTGTTGACGCCCCCCTGATTCTGGAAGCCGACCAGGCCACCCACGTCGCCCTGCCCGGTCACGCCCGCCGCGCCCAGCACCACGCCGACGTTGCGGATGGCACCGCTGTTCTGCGAGAACAGCCCCACCTGGTCGGTGGTCGGCAGGTTGATCTCCAGCCCTGTAATCCGGTGCCCCAGGCCTTCGAACACACCGGTGAAGGCCCCGAGGTTGGCACCGGCCATGCCGATCGGCGTGAAGGTGCTGTTCAGCGCCACGTCGCCGCCCAGGAAATAGTGGCCGTTCAGCGCCAGGTTCTGCAGGTCCGCCTGCGAAGTGATCTGCGTGTAGAGGTTGCCGTTGATGGTCAGGCTGCCGCTCGAAGTGAAGTCGAGCCGCCCTGTGAAGCCGCTGCCGTCCATGCTCACGCCCATGCGCACGGAGCCGCCGCTGACCGAGGTGCCGGTGTTCATCGCCAGCGAGCCTTGCCCGCTCGCGCTGGCCACCGCATTGAAGTTGATGTTGTTCTGCGCGTTCAGTGTCAGCGTATTGGCGTTCCACGTCACTGCGTCGTTGACGTTGATGCTGCCGTTGTCGGTGGTGCTGGTCCCCGCCGTGGCGCCATCGGTGGAACTGATGGTGACATTGCTGGAGGCCAGCTTCGCGCTCAGCGCCGAGCCGGTGATATCGCCGCCCGACGCGGCAATGGTGTAGCTGTTCGGATCGATCAGCCAGTTCCCGGTCTTGCCCTGCGGCGCGCGCGTATCCACCATCGCGCTGTCCGCGATCTTCACGTGCGAGCCCGACGTCTCCACGAAGCCCCCATCCCCTCCCAGGTTGCCGCCGCGCGCGCTGATGGTGCCGTCCACCGTGGTCAGGCTGTTGGCGTTGCCCAGGTCCGCGATCGCTGTCACCGTGCCCCCCTTGCCCGCGCTCTGCGCTGCGGCGTCGGCGTGGATGGTGCCGCTCTGCCGGATGGTGTCGCTGGCCAGCAGGCGTACCGTGCCGCCGTCGCTGCTCAGGCCGCTCGCTTCCAGCGTGCCGGTGTTTCGCACCACGCCGCCCTGCAGCCGGTCGGCCGCCTGCGCCGACAGGATGATCAGGCCGCCCGGCGCGCGCACCGCGTTGCCGTTCTCCACCAGGGCCTGGATCGTGACCGGCGTCACCTGGATATTGGCCAGCGTGTGGTCGCCGCTGAATTGCAGCTGGTAGGTCTCGCCGGCGGCCAGCGCCACCGTGCCGAGCTGCGCCACTACCACGCCGTGGTTGCGCACCTCCGGCGCCAGCAGCGCGATATAGCCGCCCAGCGCTGCCTGGATCTGCCCGTCGTTGACGATGCCGCCGGTGGCGCCGTTGCGCGCGAAGCGGTAGTTGCCCGCCATGAAGTCGGCATTGCCGATGCCGTGCGTGGTCGCCACCAGGCTGCCCACGTTGACGCTGGCGCCCGGCCCGAAGTACATCCCCGCCGGGTTGACGAAGAACACCTGTCCCGGCGCGTTGATGTGGCCGTAGATCTGGCTGGGGTTGCTGTCCAGCACGCGGTTCAGGATGGCCGCGCTCGCCGAGGGCTGCTGGAAGTTCACCGTGGCCGCGCTGCCCACGTTGAAGCTCTGCCAGTTGACCACGGCGTTCTGCGAGGTCTGCGTCACCGTGGCGGTGTTGCCGCTGCTGCTGATGCTGGCCTGCCCGGCGGCCACCTGGCCGCCGGTGGGCAGCTGGTTCGGCGCTGGCGGCGCAGCATGCGCCAGGCCGATGCCCACCAGCGCCGCCACCAGAGGCTTGATGGCCAGGGCGGCGCGCGGCGCGCCGCCGCCCACGCTGCCGCTGGCCTTGCCCCGGCTGCGCGCAGTCTCGGCCACGACGACCCAGGCACGCACGAGTTCGCTCCAGATCAGGCGATAGATCTTGTTCATGGTCTGACTCCGGAAAACTTAGAACGACAGGCTGGCGGTTAGCCAGACGCGGTTCTTGATCAGGGAGCCGTCCTGGTCCTTGCCGGACGGCGTGGCGTTGGGGTTGCCGCCGATGCGGTGCGCCCAGGTCGCGCCCAGGTTCACCCCGCGCCCGGGTTGCCATTGCACGGCCAGCCCCGCCCCTTGCAGGTGGTAGCTGTTGACCGGCGGCGCGCCGGGGAAGTTGTTGTCGCGGTTGACGGTGACGTGGCCCCAGTCGTAGAAGCCCGATAGCGACACGCCGTAGGGCAGGCGCCAGCGCAGTTCCAGGTTCACCAGCTGGCCTTCGCTGCCGCCGCCTTCGCCGATCGGATAGGCGCGCACGCCGCTCGGACCGCCCAGGTAGAACTTCTCCGACGAGTCCAGGTTCTTGCTCGCCATCTGCCCCGACAGCGCGGCTGTGGCCGACAGCGCGTCGCTCAGCACCTGCTGGCGCGACATGCCGTAGCGCATCTTGAGGAACTGGCCGGCCGTGCGCAGCGTCATGGCGTCGGCCGCCTGCGTGGGCGACTGGCCCAGATTCAGGCTGCCGCCGGTCAGCATCGCGCTGGCCGTGTTGGCGCCGCCCCCGCCCAGCCCGTCGAACAGGTTGCCGTTCAGCCCCAAGCTCAGCGTGTTGTCGAAGTAGCGGCTGGTGGTGACCTGGCTGGCCTCGTTGTCGTAGGTCTTGTGGTCGTAGTTGACCACCAGGTAGAGGTTGCGCTGGCGCGCCCGCACCAGCGGGTAGCTCGCCTCCAGCCCCACCGTGTTGGAGTTGCCGCGCGCGGCCAGCGCCTTGAAGTCGTCCGTCACCAGCCGGTAGTCCAGGCGCGAGGCGTTCACGCCGACGCGCCAGCCGTCATAGCCGACCGGCACCGTGTAGCCCAGGCGCAGGTAGCGGTAGCCCTCGCTCACCAGCCCGTTGGCCAGTAGCTGGTCGCCGAAGCCGGCCAGGCTGTTGACGCTGGCATTGCCCACCATGCGTGCCGCCCCGGTCGAGCGCGCGCCCTGGTTGTCCACGCCCACGTTGCCCGTCACCAGCGGCGTCTCGACGAAGTTCAGCGCGAGGTCGGTCTCCTGCTCCCGCGCGCCCGGCTGCAGCCGCCCTACCAGCGATACGCCCGGCAGGTCGTTGGCCAGCAGCAGCGCGCGGTCCAGCGTCTCGGTGTTGAGCGGCGCGCTCACCGCCTGGTGCGCGGCGAAACCGGCCTCGATGCGCTCGCGGCTGACGCGCTGCGGGCCCTGGCCCTCGATGCGCACGCCGCCGAACACGCCCTCCACCACCTGGATGGTGACCACGCCCTCGCGCACGTCCTGCGCCGGCAGGTAGGCCCGCACCACCCAGCCGGCCGCGCGGTAGGCCTCGGCCACCGCGGTGGCGGCCGCCTGCAGTTCGCTGAAGGACAGCGGCCGGTTCAGGAAGCCGGCCACCACCGGCGCCAGCTGCGCCTCGCTCAGTTGCTGATTGCCGGCGAAGCGGAAGGCGCTCACCGTGACGGTGGCCTCGCCGCGCTGGTGCAGCGGCGGTGGCGGCGCCGTGCGGTCCGGCGCCACTGGCCGCGGCAAGGCCGGCGGCAGCTCGGGCTCGATCTGCTGGCGCAGCGCGCCGGCGTCCGGCGGGGTCTGGGCCAGGGCGGGGGCGGCGGCCAGGGCCGTCAGGCACAGGCCGACGAGTTGCCGCGCGCGCGAGGCGGGGCGGCGGGGCAAGCTGGGGAATAAGCGGTACATGGAGGGCGACCAGTCACTTTTTGACAGGCGCCGATGCTAGCGAGCCCCCCGCGTGCAAAGCTGACAAGTTCTGACATCGGCTGACGCTGCGCGCGAAAACGGCATTTTTGCGTCTCATGCTCCACTCTTGAGGTGGGGCGAAAACCATCAGCGGGGCGGGAGAAGCAGCGCGGTTCGAGCTGGCTGTTCATGCCGGCAACAGGCGGCAGGGAAGTGTCCCGCGAGCTGCTGCCAGCTGCACCGCCATCACTGCCAGGGCCCGACGACACTTGGGCACGCGACGCTGTGCCTGCGCGGCCAAGGGCCGGCATCGCGCGCGGCACGCAGGGTCAAAGCCCCTCTCTGTAGGGATGCCCAGAGCGCACGTCGATAGGTAGCATTCGCTTGCCCCACCCATGCTTCACATCACAAGCGGAGGAAATATGCGCAAGCTTGGTCTCACCTTGACTCTCATTACTTTGTGGGCTGCCGGGCCGACGCACGCCGGGCCACTGGAGGACGTGCAACGACTCGTTGCAAAAGCCAGTGCAGCACCGGTCACGTTTTCTGATGGCACAAGCCAGTGGATTGACAACCCTTTCGTTTACCGCACGTCCAATGGGAAGGCCATCATCGTCAAGGCGGCGGACCTGAAGCTCGATACTGATGGTGCCTCAAAGGAGATCCGGGCTTGTGACAACACGTCTGCCGCCGGCACCGCTCTTCCAGGTCCAAAGGGAAAGCCGACGGACGCAAACATCACGCCATATTTTGTATTGCCTGGGTGCGCCGATGCCGCAAATAAAGCGGCTTGCAAGGCTCCTTACAAGCAACTAGGCATGCAACTGGGCGACCTGGCAACCGTGATTTCCGGGGACAAGATTGCATTTGCTATTGCAGCAGACTCGGGGCCCGAGAAGAAGTTTGGCGAAGGGTCGATCCAACTACATCGCCAGCTAGGTCACGAGGTCGTAGGGAAAGTCGCAGGCAGACCCAAGTGTGCGGCGAATCGCTCGCTGGCGAGCGAGACTTACCTGGTGGTCTTCCCAGGCTCCAACAAGACATGGCTGCCGAACGACCGGATTCAGCAAGAAGCCGGTGCGCTCTGGAACGGCTTGCTGTCTGAAGAGGCTGAGGCAAAGTAGGTCCTGCGGATAGCTGCTTCGGCAGTCTGGCGCCGAGGATGGCGTCGGTATCCGACCGGCACCGCGGTTTGCCGTGTCAAACGATGCCGTCCGCGAGAGGGCGTTGGACCGCTATGTCGTCCAATGCCCTGTCGGCGGTGCAATAGCGAGGCCATTCTGAACCAGGAAGGAAGGCAGGCAGCAGGCGAATTCGGTGCAGCGGAATCGGAGCCGCTCTGGCCACAAGCCCGGCATCCCGCTTATCCCGCTTCTGCAAAACAGATCTAACGCTTCATCTCCAGGCCTGCCTCATGGATATGCTTGTGACCACGCACTCGGCACATGCCGCGACGACTCACCGCACAGCGATTTGATCAGCGTTTCCCTTTAGCAGGAGGGGCTGATGCAGTGCCCTGCCCAAACCTCGCAATGTGAGGGCAGCCATGACAGTCGCAATGGAATCGGGGAGTTGCCGCGCGCACGCGTCCGCCAGCATAAAGTTGTTCCGCTTCGAGAAGCAACGTTGGGGGACCGCGCCAAAGCGGGGGCTACGGTCAGGCCTCCCTCAGGAGGATAATGAGCCACCCACAATGCGCTCATGTCCTTCGATCCTCGACCGGCGATCTCCGCCACTCCACGTGGCAACGATGCGCCATTGCGCCGTGGCCGTTCATGAAATGCGCGGCAGGCTATTGGCCACCGCGGGCCTCTGCAAGTGCAACCGTCAAATGCTGCACCTTCTTTTTCAACTGATCGCGCTCTTCGGTGATCTGTGCAACCAATAGCGTCAGGCGGTGAATTGCAAGTTGATCGGGTGTGGCGTCGCTGGGTGGGGGCGCCGGTTCGGGCTTGGGTGGCACGCGGGCCTCGCGCACCTGCCTCGCCACCTGGCGCAGTTCCTTCTTGCCTCCAGCAACGGCCGCTACCTGCTTCTCGCCAGGCAAGGAGGCCACGGCAGCCGCAGCGTTGATGGAAATCACGCCCGCCTTCACTGCGCTGACCAACTCCGGCGCAGCTGTCTTCTGGATTCTCTCGATCTGACCGAGCGTCGCACTGCTCACCCGCGCTGTGCGGGCAACAGCCTCGCGAGTCAACACTGGATCGGCCCCGGATTGCGTGGCGACTTCAGCCCCGGCAGGCTCTGCGGAACAACGCTGGGCTTGCGCTTGTGCCAGACGCGCGGATACGATTTCCTTCTTCCGCAGTGCGAGTATGCCTCGTTGGAAATCCGATACGCTGCGCCGCCCGAGGTGATTGTCGATCATCCACAGGTGCACATCGTCCATCGACTGGAACGTCTGGTTTTGCACCGTATTGAAAGGGATTCCGTGCTCCTGGCAGATGCTGTAGCGGTTGTGTCCGTCCACCAGGAGATCGCCCCACAACACCAGCGCATCGCGGCACCCTTCCGAGAGTAAGCTGCGTTCGAGTGCCGCGTATTCGCCTTCTGTAAGTGGATCGATGTAGGCGCGGAGGTCTTCGTTGATGGTGATCGTCATGGGTCAAATGAAAATGGAGGCACGGTAGTGTACACATTGCTGCCGTCTTCAAGCTGTGGGGCAATCCTGCAATCTTCAGCGCGCCGCTCCAAAATGCCGTCGTTGCTTTGCACGCCATACTTCCATGTCTGCTTTGGGACTCGAAGCGCTCGGTGCACTTGGGGCGGACTGGCGGGATGCCGAACGTCAGGCCCACACGGCCACGAAAGCGCTCCGGGAGAGGAGAGCAAGCGCCAGGCCGAGGCTCGCTAGCGGTTGCCGTAGGCGTTGCGTACCCAATTCTCGATGGACCTCGAGCGCACCCCGGGCAGGTCGCGGTAGCACAGGCGCAGGGAGTGGAGCGGCAGGCAGGCGAGGCGGAGGGGCAGGGCGGATGTCGCCGGATGCGCCGGGTAAAGCCGCCTGAAACCCCAATTTCGGAAAGCGAAATTGGCGCCAGCGGTGAAATCGCCGATGCTTGGAGCCTGCCAAGCGGAGCCGTCGATCCGGCGCGCCGGTCCCGGTCCGCATAGAACAAAGAAGGAGACACGGCATCATGATGCAAACGCGCACCGTCGGCGACCTAAAGGTCACCCGTATCCTCGAATATGCGGGTCCCACGCACGATCCGGCTTTCCTGTTCCCCGACATCGACCGCTCGGTCCTGGAGGCGAATGCCGGCCTGATGGCGCCGCGCCACTGGATACCTCACATGAACAAGCTGATCGTGACGATCCAGTTCTGGGTGGTGCATGCGGGGAGCCATATCATCGTCGTCGATACCGGCGTGGGCAACTTCAAGCCGCGCGCGGGCATCGCGCGCATGAACATGCTCAACACGCTGGTGCGCGAATGGATGATCGCGGCCGGGGCACCGCCGGAGAAGGTCACCCATGTGGTCATGACGCACCTGCATGCCGACCACGTCGGCTGGAACACCACCTGGCAGGACAACCGCTGGGTGCCCACCTTCCCCAACGCGCGCTACTACCTCCCCAAGGACGACTTCGTTTTCTGCGAGCAGGGCCGCAACAAGGAGCCGGGCGTGGTGGACGTGTTCGGCGAATCGTTCTTCGACAGCGTGATGCCGGTGGTCGATGCGGGCCTGGCCGAGATGATCGAGCCGGGGCGCGAGATCGCCGATTGCCTGCAGGTAGAGGCCGCTGCCGGCCACAGCCCGGGGCAGGTCGCGTTCCGGGTCCGTTCGCACGGCGAGGAGGCAATCTTCTGCGGCGACATCCTGCACAGCCCGCTGCAGATCGTGCGCCCGGACCTGAACTCGGGCTACTGTATCCGCCCCGACCTTGCCCGCAGCACCCGCCTGGCCTTCCTCAACCAGGCCGCCGACAGCGGCGCGCTGGTGCTGCCGGTGCATTTCGGCGAGCCGTATTGCGGCTACGTGCGGCGCCAGGGCCAGGGCTTCCGCTTCGAGCCGGCGGGCTGGTAGCCCACGGCGGCCGGGCTGCGCGCTGGCACCCGCTCCATGGCGCCAGGTCTCTCCCGCATCGGGGGTATCATCCCCACTACACGATTGAGCCGCGAGACCATGCTGCATGGCTGTTCCCTTCGACATCACCGACTTCCGCCTCTTCGTCAACGTGGCGGAAACGCGCAGCCTGACCCGTGGCGCCGAGCGTTCGTTTCTTTCAGTGCCGGCGGTCAGCAACCGCATCAAGAACCTCGAGGACACGCTCGGCGTACGTTTGCTGGAGCGCTCGCCGCAGGGCGTGGCGCTGACGGCGGCCGGCGAGGTCTACCTGCAGCACGCGCGCGTGGTGCTGGCCGAGCTGGAGCGGCTCACCGGCAACCTGCAGCCCTTCACCGCAGGCCTGAGCGGGCAGGTCAAGCTGGTGGCCAACACCACCGCCATCACCGAATACCTGCCGCCGGTCATCGGGGAGTACCTCGCCACCCATCCGGATGTGCGCATCGACGTGCGCGAGCGCCTGAGCGATGACGTGGTGCGCGTGGTCCGCGAGGGCGGCGCCGATCTCGGCATCATCTCCGGCAATGTGCCTACAGCAGGCCTGCAGGCAGTGCCCTTCGTCAAGAGCGCGCTGATCCTGGTCGCGCCGCTCGGCCATCCGCTGCTCGCGGAGCCGGCCGTGTGGTTCGAGCAGTCGCTCGAGCATGCCTTCGTTGCCTTGCTCGAGGGCAGCGCCTACCAGATGTTCCTGACGCGCGCCGCGGGCGCGCTGCACAAGCCCATGACGATCCGCGTGCACGTGGCCAGCTACGACGCCACCTGCCGCATGGTGGCCGCCGGTGCCGGCATCGCCATCGTGCCCAAGGCCGCCTTCGCGCGTCTCAGGAGCGAGCAGCGCATCGGCTGCAGCGACCTGCGCGATGACTGGGCCGTGCGCACCTTCCAGGTCTGCGCGCGCGATCTGGAGGGCCTATCCAGCTTCGCGCGCGAGTTCGCCAACCGCCTGATCGGCCATTACGCGCCCGCCGGCGGCGCGGGCTAGCCGCGGGGGCGGCAGGCCACCTCTCACGCTTCCTGCACGCCCAGGGCGCCTTCTCGCCGCCTTGCTTTCACCGTTCGCCGTCGCCCTCGGCACGGCGCGCCAGGCCCTTCGCCGTTCGCCGCGTGGCATGAGCGCACCTTGCCGAAGGCTTCCCGCCAGCCCTTCACTACGGCTCTGGCCCAGTGCTTAACGCAGTGCTAAGGGTGCTTGCAAATCGCGAAATTGTTCGGCCGGCAGGTGCATGGCAACCTTGCCGTACCCGATAACAACGACGCGAGACATGATCGACAAGCTCTACGCAACGGCGCGCGAGGCGGTAGCCGACGTGGCCGACGGCGCCACCATCGCCATCGGCGGATTCGGCGGCGCCGGCATGCCCGACGAACTGATCGACGCCCTGATCGAGCAGGGCGCCAAGGATCTCACGGTGGTGAGCAACAACGCCGGCAACGGCGATACCGGCCTCGCCGCGCTGCTCAAGGCGCGCCGCGTACGCAGGCTGATGTGCTCCTTCCCGCGCCAGCGCGATGCCTACGTCTTCGAGGCACTGTACCGCGCGGGCGAGATCGAGCTGGAAGTGATTCCTCAAGGCACGCTGGCCGAGCGCCTGCGCGCAGCCGGCTGCGGCATCGGCGGCTTCTATACGCCGACCGGCCACGGCACGCTGCTGGCGGCAGGCAAGGAAGCGCGCCGCATCGGCGCGCGCGACTACGTGCTCGAGTATCCCATCCACGTTGACGTGGCCCTGATCAACGCCGCGGCAGCCGACCGCTGGGGCAACCTCGTCTACAACAAGACCGCGCGCAACTTCGCGCCCGTGATGGCGATGGCCGCCACCACCACCATCGCCGCGGTGACGCGTGTGTGCGAACTGGGCGAGCTTGACCCCGAGGCCGTCGTCACGCCCGGCATCTTCGTCAAGCGCGTGGTGCTGCGCGACGGTGCCTGCGCGCTGCCGATGCGCCGGCTGGAAGGCGCGGCGGCAAACCTGCAGGCGGGCGCGAAGGCAAGCGCACACGCAAGCGCACAGACAAGGTGAGGCAAATGGACCAAGTGGCAAGAAACCTGCTAGCCGCGCGCGTGGCGCGCGACATCCCCAACGGTGCCTACGTCAACCTCGGCATCGGCCTGCCCACGCTGGTGGCCAACCATCTGCCACGCCACCGCGAAATTATCCTGCACAGCGAGAACGGCGTGCTGGGGCAGTGGTCGGCCGCCGAACCCGGCCAGGAAGACTGGGAGCTGATCAACGCCGGCAAGGAAGCGATCCGGCTGGAGCGCGGCGCGGCCTTTTTCCATCATGCCGACGCCTTTGGCATGATGCGCGGCGGCCATCTCGACATCTGCGTGCTTGGCGCCTTCCAGGTCTCGGAGCGCGGCGACCTCGCTAACTGGCACACCGGCGCGCCCGACGCCATCCCCGCGGTGGGCGGCGCCATGGACCTGGCCATCGGCGCCAGGCAGGTGTTCGTGATGATGGACCACCTGACCAAGGACGGCGCGAGCAAGCTGCGCCGCCAGTGCAGCTACCCGCTCACCGGGATGGCATGCGTGAGCCGCGTGTACACCGAGCTCGGCACCTTTGCCATCGGCCCGCAAGGGGTGTCGGTCATCGAGATCGTTGGCGACATGCCGCCGCAGGGGCTGCAGTCGGTCACCGACGTGGCGCTCGACTTCACGACCATGGTCATGGCCGAGTACGCCTGAGCATCGGGCGGGCGGCGCGCGCGACAGCGGGACCAAGACAAGACAAAACAAAAGAGTCAGAACAGACAGGAGACGACAATGACAGGTTGGTACAAGGCTGGGAATGCCCAGCAGAAGAAAACGTTCTGGGCCTGCTATTCCGGCTGGGCGCTGGATTCCTTCGACATGCAGATGTTCAGCTTCCTGCTGCCCGCGCTGACCGCGGCGTGGGGCCTGAGCAAGGCCGAAGTGGGTGTCCTCGGCACCGTGGCGCTGGTCGTCACCGCTATCGGCGGCTGGGGCGCCGGCATTCTCAGCGACCGCTACGGCCGCGCGCGCATCCTGGTGTTCGCCATTGTCTGGTTCACGTTCTTCGGCGTGCTTGCCGGCTTCGCGCAGTCGTACAACCAGTTGCTGGTCGCGCGCACGCTGCAAGGGCTGGGCTTCGGCGGCGAATGGGCCGTTGGCGCCGCGCTGATGGCCGAGGTGATCGACCCCAAGCACCGCGGCAAGGCCATGGGCTTCGTGCAGTCCGGCTTCGCCCTGGGCTGGGCTCTGGCGGTGGTGGTGGCCACGGCGCTGCTGGCCTGGCTGCCGCACGACCTGGCCTGGCGCGTGGCCTTCTGGAGCGGCGTGATCCCGGCGTCGATCGTGCTCTTCATCCGCCGCCATATCAAGGACTCGGCCATGTTCGAGCGCGCCAGGCAGAGCCGCATGCCGCGCGCCTCGCTGGCCTCGGTGTTCAGCCGTCAGTACGCGCGCTCGCTGATCCTCTCCAGCGTACTGGTGATCGGCCTGCAGGCCGGCTGCTACGCCATCCTGATCTGGCTGCCCTCGTTGCTCGCCCAGCGCCAGGTGGCCGCGTCCTCGATGATCGTCACCGTATTCATCATGTCCTTCGGCTCGTTCTGCGGCTTCGCCGTGGCCGCGGACCTGGCCGACCGCATCGGCCGGCGCCCCACGCTGATCGGCCTGGCCGTGTGCGCGTGGATCGTCACCGCCAGCTATATGCTGCTGCCGCTCAACCCGGTGCTGGCCGCCGTGCTCGGCTTCCTGGTCGGCTTCTCCGCGATTGGCATGTTCGCCGCGCTGGGGCCTTTCCTGAGCGAGCTGTTCCCCACCCACGTGCGCACTACCTGCATGGGTTTCGCCTACAACGTCGGCAAGTCGGTAGGCGCGGGCTCCGTCGTCGGCGTCGGCGTGTTGTCCACCCACATCGGCCTCGCCAACGCCATGGGCGCCTTCTGTCTGGTGGCCTATGCCATCGCCGTGTTCGGCATCCTGCTGTTGCCCGAGACGCGTGGCATCGCCATCGAGCACATCGGCGCAGCGGAAGGTGCCCATGCCGCGGCACCGCTCGCCGAGCCCGCGCGGGCGCATACTTGACGCGCGGCGCCGGCAGGCGCGCGCCACACAGAACTGATCCATACCAAGAGGAGACGCGATGATCCGCATGCTGTACCTGCTGGTGAAGCCAGAAGGCATGTCCGATGCCACCTTCCGCGCCGAATGCCGGCGGCACTACGACATGTCGCACGACGTGCCGGGCCTGCACAAGTACGAGGTCCGCCTCGTCGCCGAGCAGCCCACCGACACCCACGTGCCCTTCTTCGACATCGGCCACGTCGACGCGATCGGCGAATGCTGGTTCGAGAACGAAGCGGCCTACGCCACCTATATGGCCTCCGACATCCGCAAGACCTGGTTCGAGCATGGCAAGACCTTCATTGGCCGACTCAAGCCCTTGCGCACCGAGACGGTCGGCGGCGATGGCACGGGCTGAGCTGGACCGGCCTCCACGGTCCACTACCGGGCGGGCCCCGAAATCATCCTTCAAGGAGACACCGTGCTTTACCATGTGCATATCGACGTAAAGATCCCCGACTCCCTGCCGGTCGAGCAGGCCGACGCCATCAAGGCCGCCGAGAAGGCGCGCGCCATCGAGATCCAGAAGTCCGGGAAGTGGCCCCACCTGTGGCGCGTCGTGGGCCGCTACGCCAACGTCAGTATCTTCGACGTGCAGAGCAACGATGAACTGCACGCGCTGCTGTCGTCGCTGCCGCTGTTTCCCTATATGACCATCCAGGTCACGCCGCTGGCGCAGCATCCGTCGGCGATCTGATGGCGGCGGGGACGGGGACGTCACCGAGATTATCGTGATCGGCCGACGTCCCCTGCAAGACTACGACGATCCGCGCCTCAACGTTGTCATCACACCGCATCTGGAACGTCTCCAGGCGGTAGACGACGCGCTCGCCGGTGTCGATGCCTGTTTCTTCTGTGCGGGAGTCTCCTCCTTCGGCATGTCGGAGTCCGCATACCGCGCGGTGACCTACGATCTCACGCCTCATGTCGCGCAACAACTGCTTGCTCGCAATCCGCGCATGACAATGGTGTAGGTGTCCGGAGCCGGCGCAGACAGCAGCGAGAAAGGCAGCACGATGTGGGCCCGTGTTCGCGGTTAAACGGAGAACGCCTTGCGGCGGCTGCCGTTTCGCCAGGTGGCTATCTTCCGGCCTTCCGCAATCATTCCTGAAGACGGCATCGCGTCGCGCACCAACGTATATCGGTGGATGTGCATCTTGCTGAAGCCGATGCTGACCATGCTTCGGCGTCTCTCCCCAGAGAGTGTTCTGACCACGCAGATCATCGGTGACGCCATGCTCAACGCCGTACGACACGGCGTGCCACATGCCATCCTGGCGCCTGCCGACATTCATCGATTGGCCTCCTCACCGGCGTGATCGGCATGTGCGGCCGTGAATCGGCCGGTGATGACGGTCTGAACACAGAATGCAAGGCTACCTTCCCAGTGTCGTGCTTACCGGAGCCGCCGCGCTGGACATGGATCGGAACTCCGTTGGCCATCGATACCAGAATGAGAGATCACGCCAGCGGTGTGTCGGCGAGATGCTCGAGGAGCAGTGGCGAGATCCGGTCGGCCCCACGCCACCAGGCCACCCCAGTCGTGCGCAACCAGATGCAAGCGCTCGATGCCCAGTTGGCCGGCGAACACCAAGGCGTCCGGCCGGAGGTGCCCGGAGGCGCAGGATGCGATGTCCTTGGGGGCGTCAGCGGCGAATCCGCGCTGGTCGACAGCAACCGCTCGATAGCCCGCCCCGCCGAGCGCGACCAGCACCTCGTGCCAGCAGTCGGCGCACTCGGGCCACCCGTGCAGCAGCAGGACGCATTCGCCACTCCGCGGACCTGCAGCGAGAGCCGTATGCGTATGTGGCTCGGAGACGAGTGACAGCGTCTCAAGCGCAGAGTGCGAGGTGGACGAGGCAAGGCAGGTCATCGGTGTAGCACCAATCGGGCGGTTGTGTGGACCATGTTCGTCGGGGCCAATTAGCTTGGGACGTGTCGCCCGATCAGGTTGATCTCGGGAGTCTGATTAGCCTTGCAGTAGTCTCGATAACGGGCCAGGGCCGAGCGCCAGGTCTCGATGTATGCAACCTCCCCGGCTTCGTTGAGGAAGTGCAGTTCTCCGGTCGACACAACCAATGCCATGCCGACTTGAGCAGGATCTTGCCGCTAACCGGGGTGAAGGGGATCCAAGGGGAGGATTTGCCGCTGATATGAACTGTGTCGATCGCGGAAACTTCGTTGAGGACTTGCGTGGCTTCTGCTTTCATTGGGGAGCGTCTCCGTTTGGTCAAGGTTGGGATAGGACGGGCACTGCAGTGGAAAGGTGCTCGATATCCAGTGGCTATTAAAAGGGAATCGGCGACCAGAAACTTGACCTACGCTGCCTCCATTTGTACTTTGCGCGCCAATGTCTTCTTTCCGAAGGTGCGGGCTGTATACGGAAGTGGCGCCTTTCTGGGAGGGAGCGGCGACGTATGCGGGCAAGATCGCTGTACCCAGGTTTCGAGCGGGCCGGTCCTGAGCGGCCGGGAATGGGTGCCTCAGTCATTCAACGCCCCATCTTTGGATGACCCAAACTGGCCGGAAGCGGTCAAAGAGGGGAGTCTTGGGCCCAGGCGTGCCTGAAACTCCACATGGCTGCCAGGGACGGCCATCCCGGTAAACTGCATGGGAATCAAAGGGCTCCTATATGGGCCACTTCACGTCGACTTCCTGCAGCAGATGGCCGGTCTGGATGTAGTCCCCAAGTTTGGCGCCTTTTGCTTCGACGGCCTCAAATTCAAATGCTGGTAAGCCGCCACTTTGGGGATTTCGAATATGTAAGCAACATTTTCGTATATTGGCTGACGAGATTTGGGAGGACAATTCCAGTTCACGGAACTTCATAAGAGCGACATGCAGGAACTGTCCGGTTCAACTTTCGACGACTTTCGCGGTATTCGGTTTGTGCTCACGGATATGGACGAAACCCTCACCTATCGGGGGCGTCTTTCCGCCGCGACATACGCGGCACTGGAAAGGTTGCAGACCCTCGGCATACAAGTGATACCTGTCACGGCCGCGCCCGCGGGTTGGTGCGACCAGATGGCTCGGATGTGGCCGATCGATGGTGTGATCGGGGAAAACGGTGGAATCTTCCTGAGGCGCAGTCCGGATGCGCATGGCGTAGTTCGCCGGTATTGGCATGCAGTGGAAGCGCAAGCTGAAGTCGCGACGCAATTGCAGCGCATTGCGCATACAGTGAAGGCAGCAGTGCCGGAGGCGGTTATGGCCGATGACCAGGCGTTTCGCTTGACCAGTATTGCCTTTTCCCGAACCTACGATCCTTCGGTTGACAAGAAAATCGTTGATGCCTTGCGGGAAGCTGGTGCTAACACGACGGTCAACAATCTGTGGATCCTGGGTTGGCTTGGCGGGTACGACAAGCTGTCGATGACGCGCCGTGTCATGCGCGAAGCTTACGGCGTCGACATCGATGCGAAGCGAGACGCGATTCTCTACACGGGCGACTCGACAAACGATGCTCCTATGTTTGCCTTCTTCAAACATACCATCGGCGTAAGCACGGTAAGAGAGTACTTGTCGGATATTCCGGTCCCACCGGTATGGATCACGGATGGTCCTGGGGGCCGTGGCTTCATCGAGGCAGCAGACGCGGTCATCAGGTCTCAACGATAGTCAGAGTCAATGTAGTGGTAATGCTCTCCGCGCAGGGCGGCGTCCCTAGCCGCAACCTAGGCGCGCATCAAGCGCGTGTGAGGTCTGGCGAGCGATGCGCCACGCGGCGTCGGGCGATGCGGGCGATGCAGGAGCACAGAATTGTCGATGCAGCGCATCCGAGCCAGGCCGCGCATCGTCAAGTAAAGGGCGCCGTCGCTCGGGATGCCCATCTGCACGCCATCGATCTCCGCCTCTTTGACCGGGAAAAGTCCGGATTGAGTGTGCTGCCCGGAAAGGCCGTTTGCGAGCATCACGGATGAGCGCGACCCGTACACTGACCGCGCGCGCAGCCGGGACTCCGTCACTGCCATATCACGCATACAGCCAGGAGGGCGGTTCCTGGCCCGCCCCGCGTTGGTCAGGCCGCAGGCATTGGTATCTGCGCTGCCCTGTACAGCACGCGGACGGATACCGGCTCATCGCGGCCCCGCAGGCGGGCGGCAAGCTGCGGCAGGCCCGAGGCTGAAACGCCGGCATGGTGGAATACCTGATCCGAAACGATCGCCTCGCACGCCATCTCCTTTGTCAGCTGCTCAAGTCTCGAGGCCACATTCAATGGATCGCCAATTGCGGTGAATGTGACATGCTCGCGGAATCCGATCTCGCCCACGACGGCACGGCCGCAATGCAATCCAATGCCAAACCGGATTCTGGTTTGCAACTGCTGCTCGAGCACGGCGTTGAGCTCGTCAATCTTCGCCGCCACCAACGGTACCGCGCGGAGCGCCTGTCGACAGGCGGCCGACGGCTCGCTGCTCAAGCCAAATATGGCGAGCACGGCGTCTCCCATGAACTGGTTTGGGAGACCGCCCTCCTGGACTACCGCGGAGCAGACCGCGCTCACGAAGCGACTGACCACGAATATGCTGTCGAACGGCAATTGTGCCGCGGCAAGCCTTGTCGAATCCCGCATGTCCACGAACATGAACGCCGCGAACCGCTCTTGCGGCATGACTTCCTGCTGGCGCCGCTGCAAGAAGGCTGTCGATGCTGCCGGGGGTACCAGTGGCCACACGGAGAGATCATGGGTGGGCCGCAACTGGCAGGCCAGGCGCAATGTCTGCGTGTCAGCGCCGAGCCGTTCCAGAACGCGATGCTCCGCCCCGGCAGGGGCCGGCAGCGGAACATCGCTGAGCACACGCACCCGGCACAGCGTACATCGGGCACGACCACCGCAGCTGCTGGCATGGGGAATGCCGGCCATGCGGCTTGCCTCGAGCACCGAAAATCCGAGCGGTGCGAATACCGTTCGCCCGTCCGGGTACGTGATGCGGAACCGCCCGCCCCGGCGCTCCCGGACCGTGCGCGCGAGTCGCGCGGCCAGCACCAGCAGCAGCGCACCACCATCGAAGAGCAGGAAATCGTTGCGCAGCCCGGCAAGCCAGAGATTCTGCGGCCCGGTTCCGACGGTCGTCGGCCGGATCGCGGCGGCGCGCCAGACCGGGTCCTGCGCAAGCGCAACCACCTCACGTCCGCCTTGCAGGAAGCCCAGTAGCGCGAGCATGGGGAGCAGGACGGCGGCGCTCGTCAGCACGCTCCGCCATGCCCCGAACCACGGTTTCAATCGCAGCCAGAACCAGATGCCGTAGCACCCATGCAGCCAGGCGACCACCAACAGCATCAACTGCACCCGCGCAAAGAAAGGGGAATCGATCCAGAACGCGTACAGCACCTGGGCATAACCTTTGTCCAGGCCGAACTCGGCAAAGGCAATCCGCGTATTTACAACATGGTTGGCCAGCAGCGGCGGTATGCACAAGCCGAGCACGAGTTGCGCCACTTCACCCGGGGTCCAGTGCAAGGAGCGCCGTTCGTACAGAGCCCACAACCCCAGGAAGAAATGCGTCGCCAGTGCGGAGTACAGAACGACCGTTCCAACCCATCCCTGCCAGATGAACTTCTGCACCAGCAGATCCCGCTCCAGCCATGCGAGCGAAATATTCCCGAGCGAGTGGTTCAGGAGGTGCGTGCCGACATAGCAGAACAGCACCATGCCGGTTGCCAGCCGGACCGATCGCACGCCGGCTGGCCACAACCAGCGAAAAGAGCGAAAGTGTGACATGCGCGACTCTCCACATACCCCGACGGCCGGAATCTGGCGCGATCGGATCCTGGGGCAGTGTCACACGGACCCGCTGGTCCGCACGCACGATTGGCAAGAATCCGCGTTCCAGGGCCGCCGGCGGATTGGTGGCGGCCCTGCGTTCCACCGGACCTTGCCTACCGCACGGTGACGGTCGCTTTCATATGCGGGTGGATACCGCAATATACGTTGTAGACCCCGGGCTTGTCGAACCTGAACTGATACGTATCGTCCTGATCGAGTGCATTGGAATGGAAGATGCCAGCTTCGCTGACGACTGTATGCGGTTCGCTGTCCAGATTTTTCCAGGTCACGGTCGAGCCGGTCTTGACGGTGAGCGACATGGGCGAGAACATGAAATTCTTGATCAGGATCGCATTGGCGTCTTGCGCCTGCGCGACGGTGAACACGGATGCCAATGCTGCCATGAGCATCGCGCGCCCGATGGTGGCGGCCGATACGCATTGAATGATAGTGGATAGCATGGTTTGGATCCTTGGTGGGTGCAGGGATGGATTCAGGCGAGCGTCGCATCGGCAAGCGTCGCCTGGAGCGGGTATTGCGAGATCCTGACGCTGGTAACGCCGAGCATCCTGGGGAGCTGATCGTTCGGCACCTTCAGCGGCATGGGGCCAGGGCCATTGCCGGCCGCAGGTTGCGGATAGGCGGTCGAGCGCGCTGTATGGAAGGTGATATTCCCTTCCACCTTGGAAACGATCTGATGGATATGTCCGTTCAGGACCGTGACCGAACCAAAACGCTTCAGGTAGCTCAGCGCCTGGCCGGCATCGCCGGTGCCCCAGCCCCACGGTTCGTAGATCGTCCACATCGGCATGTGCGCAAACACGACGATCGGTGTGCTGGATGCGCGCCATTTCAGGTCACTTTCCAGCCAGGCAAGCTGGTCGTCGCCCAGGCTGCCCAGACCATTTGCCTTGAAATGCATGACGTTGACGAGCCCGATGAAGTGCACGCCTTTGTGGTCGAAGCTGTAATAGCCCCTGTTGTCCGACGCTTGGCCGAAACGGTTGAAGTACTCGACGCCAGGCCCGTCTGTCACATCATGTTCGCCGGGCACGGTGTGCAATTCCGTGATACTCAGTCCCGACAGCAATTGGGCCGCGAGATCGAACTCAGCCGGCCTGGAAAGATGGGTGATATCGCCCGTGTGGATCGTCAGGGCTGGCTTGGCTGGCATGGCGTTGACGAGGTCAATCGTCTGCCTGAGCGTACCCGCGACGTCCGGATTGGCGTCCTTGTTGAATCCAATGTGCGTGTCGCTGATCTGAAGGAACAAGGGAACGCCTGAAACCGCTGACTGCGCCTTTGTACTGGCGGCCAGGGCCAGCTCCACTGGCGTGAGGACGCCCCCAGCCAGGACAAACAGGGTGCCGGCGCTGCCGAATGCGAGGCATTTCAATACATCGCGGCGCGGCGGATTGGAAGGAAGATCTGATGGCATGGTGTCCTCTCGACTGCGGTTCAGGAGACAGGTCGCCGGATCGGCCGGCGGGTCTGCGCGGGTGGTTCCAACCGCTAAACTGCGGCGGCGTCCGCTTTATTCCCGCAATCGGAGATCACGCCGCTGGCGGCCCGAAGCATCCCGCCGCAGCAGTCCGCTCGCGCATGTTGGTCAAGATGGTTCAGTAGGTGGCCGACGGACGTCGCATGGGGGGAGAACGGCAGAGTCGCGCCTGCGCAGGAACCGCGTGTCGAAAGCCGCCAAAGCGTATGCGCCTGCCTTGGCTGCGAACGGAGGAATGGCATGTGTCCGCTTTCGGGCGAGATACCGTCGCTGAGTGTGGGCGGACAATGCCTGCAATCCGGGGCCTCGTCTCCCCGCGGTTGAAGAACCCTGGCCCAAGGGGGCGCCCCTTCCGGGTCAAGCCCGAATGAACCGACTCGCTGAAATGTTGACGGCGGATGCCGCCATGGAGAGGTCGAGGGGATAGGCCAGCACCTTCGCCGGTCGGCTAGCGATCACCGCCATCAACGTAGCGTGTGTGCTGATATCGTTGCACGATGCTTCGGCCTCCGTGCCGGCCGGCTTTCAACGGCATTTGCACTGCTTCCGTGATCCAACCGGCAATCAGGCGCGCTTTCTCTTGCTACGACCTGAGGGGCCCTCCGAGGCACTTCTGTTGCCATCGTGGTTCAATCGCTCCAGGACCCGCCTGGCCTTGCCCTCGCAGTCTTCGCCTTCCGTGCTGCCGTCGATCTCGTCGATCAGTGCGACAAGGCGGTGCTTGCTCTGCGCCAGACGCTGCTCCAGCAACTCGATCTCGCCGATCTTGCGCCGGAGGGCCCGGAGGAGCTGGTCATGCGGCCACTTGTCCAGGTCCGGTGGCAGGATGGCTCGGATCTCTTCCAGAGAGAAGCCCGAATCTTGCGCGCACATGATGATCTCAAGCCTGGTCAATGCTTCCGGCGCGTATTCGCGATAGCCGTTGGCTTGCCGCTGCGCGGGCTCGAGCAGGCCGCTCGCTTCGTAAAACCGGATGCGTGAGGCGGCAACGCCGCTCTGCCGAGCCAGCTCCCCGATTTTCATCCGCATTCTCCCAGGTCTTGACCTTAAAGTTGACTTTAAGCTTAAAGTCAGGCTCTCGTCAAATCAGGAGGTCTCCCATGGCGCTGTTCACACCCCTTGCCCTGCCCAATGGCGCGGTGATTCCCAACCGTCTCGCTAAAGCGGCCATGGAAGAGAACATGGCGGACGCGGACCACGCCCCATCGGATGCGCTCCTGCGCTTGTACGATGCCTGGGCCAACGGCATGGCAGGCCTGATCCTGACGGGCAATGTCATGATCGATCACCGTGCCATGACCGGGCCGAACGGTGTGGTGCTGGAAGACGACACACACCTGGACCGCTTCCAGCGTTGGGCCCGGATCGCCCGGGCCCGCGGCGCCCATGTCTGGATGCAGATCAACCACCCCGGGCGCCAGATGCCTGCGGCACTCGGCCAGACCACCCTGGCGCCGTCGGCCGTTGCGCTGGACCTGGGGGCGCTGTCCAGGCAGTTCCCCGTGCCCAGGGAAATGACCGGCCGGGACATCGCCGATGTGCAGCAGCGCTTCACACGATCCGCCCGACTGGCGGAAAGAAGCGGCTTTACCGGGGTGCAGATCCATGCGGCCCATGGCTACCTGTTGAGCCAGTTCCTGTCACCGCTCACCAACAAACGGCAGGACCAATGGGGCGGCAGTATCGAGAACCGTGCACGCCTGCTGCTCGACATCGTCCGGTCCGTACGAAGCGCGGTATCGCCCCAGTTCGCAGTCTCGGTCAAGCTGAATTCGGCCGACTTCCAGCGCGGCGGCTTCAGCGCCGATGACGCCAAGCGAGTGGTCGAGATGCTCAATCCGCTCAACGTCGACCTGATCGAGCTGTCGGGTGGAAGCTATGAGGCGCCGGCAATGCAGGGGCAAGCCCGTGATGGCCGCACGCTCGCCCGGGAAGCCTATTTCCTGGAGTTTGCGCGCGACATCGCCTCCGTCGCGCGCATGCCCTTGATGGTCACCGGAGGCATTCGCCGCCGTGCCGTGGCCGAACAGGTTATCGACAGTGGCATCGCCATGGCGGGCATCGCCACAGCGCTGTCAATCGACCCGGATCTGCCGCGCAATTGGCATGCAGGAAAGAACAACGCGCCCGCGCTGCGGTCGATCAGCTGGAAGAACAAGACGCTGGGTTCGCTGGCCAATATGGCTGTCGTCAAGTTCCAGCTCAAGAGGCTCAGCGAGGGACGTGTCACGGATCCACGCGTCTCGCCCCTCAGAGCGCTATTGTTACAGCAGTTGTCCACCTCGTGCCAGACGCGGCGCTACCGACGACGGACGGTCCAGCGCGCAAGCACCCGTTAGTGGTGGTAGCTCCGTTCCTTCACGCTTCACACGACGTGTGTGCGGTTGATGCGCAGTCTCCCAGGCAGTGGATGGCGTTGAACATCCGTTCCCAGGACGGCGCGCGGCCGCTACGCGGGCCACGATTGCGTGGTAAGAGCCAGATTCCAGGATTCGCCCGGGCCATACTTTTGGCATGAACATCGGGGCCGATCCGCTATGGCGCTAGCGCTATCGCCCTAAACGTTCCCGCAGGAACTCGATGAAGCGCTGCGTCTTCGCCGGCAGCAGACGGGTTTCCGTGATGGCATAGACGGGCATCGGCGTGCCGTGCCAGGCCGGCATGATGCGACGCAGCTTCCCGCTGGCCAGTTCATCGGCGACGACTTCCTCGGGCATCAGGATGACGCCCATATCGAGCGTCGCCAGGCGGCGGATCATGCCAACGCTGTTGAGGGCGAACCGACCACCCACCGACACCGTAGCGGTCCGTTTCCCGTCGTGCAATGTCCACGAGTCCGCTTTCAGGATGCCCAGGCACTCATGCCGTGCCAGGTCGGCGGGCTTGCCTGGCTCGCCCGACCGTTCCAGGTAGCCGGGCGAGGCATAGAGGTAAGGCGCGAGTGAAGCCAGCGTACGCGCGATCAGTTGCGAGCTTTCGGATTCTCCCATGCGGATCGCCACGTCGAAGGGTTCGCTGACCAGGTCGACTCGTCGTGGCGTCAGGTCGAAGTCGAAGGTGATGCCCGGATAGAGGCCGGCGAACTCTGCGATCAAGGGCGCCAGGTAGGTTACGGCGAAATCCACCGGCAACGATGCGCGCAGCACGCCGCTGGGCTGGGCCAGCATTTCGCCGAGTTGCTCGTGCGCCAGCCGGGCTTCATCGACGATGCGCTTGCAGCGCTCGAAGTAGATCTGGCCGGCCTCGGTCAGTTCGATCTTGCGGGTTGTGCGATGGAGCAGGCGCAGTCCGATTGCTTTCTCCAATCCGCTGATCCGGCGCGATAGTGTCGAATTCGGCACGCCCATCGCCTCCGCAGCGCTGCGAAAACCCTTGGCTTTGACGACCTCGACGAACAAGGCCATGTCGTTAAGCAGTTCCATGCACATTGCTCCATGAGCGGATCAATGTTCTCCAAATTACCATATTTATCCCGAACGAGGATCGCGCGATGATGCCTCCATCCACCCCAACCGAGGATTTCATCGTGAGCAAACTGTTCGATTCCGTCCGCGTCGGCCGCTACACCCTGCAGAACCGCGTGGTCATGGCACCGATGACCCGCAGCCGTGCGCAGTACGACGGCACGCCGGGAGAGTTGGCCGCCGAGTATTACGCCCAGCGCGCCAGCGTCGGCCTGATCGTTACCGAAGGCACCCAGCCCTCGGACGACGGCCAGGGTTACCTGACCACGCCAGGCATCTACACCGACGCCCATGTCGCCGGCTGGAAGACAACCACCGATGCCGTGCACGCCAAGGGCGGCCACCTCTTCATCCAGCTGATGCACGCCGGGCGCATGTCGCACCCGGATAACGCGCCGCATCACCGGCAGGGCGTCGCACCGTCGGCCATCGCCCCGGGCACGCCGATGTTCACGGCCAAGGGCATGCAGGACATTCCCGTGCCGCGCGCCATGACCACCGGGGAAGTGCGCCAGACTGTCCGGGATTTCCGCTATGCGGCCCGCCGCGCGATCAAGGCTGGTGCCGATGGCGTCGAGATTCACGGCGCCAATGCCTACCTGATCCAGCAATTCTTCGCCCCGAGCGCGAACACGCGAACCGATGAATATGGCGGTTCGATCGAGAACCGCGCCTGCTTCGCCATCGAAGTCGCCACCGCGATCGCCGACGAGATCGGCGCGGACCGCACCGCCATCCGCCTGTCGCCCGGCACGACGATGTGGGGCATCGACGAAGGCGTCGAAGGCCCGGACCTGTACCGCTACCTGGTCGCCGAACTCGACAAGCTCGGGCTGGCCTACCTGCACATCATGCACCAGGGCAACGAGCCGCTGCTGACCGATCTCCGCAAGCTCTGGCAGGGCACGCTGATCCTCAACCGGCCGGGCCGCCCGCGCGAGCAGGTCGGGGCCGACCTCGCGGCGGGGCTGGCCGACCTGGAGGCCTATGGCCAGATGATCCTTGCGAACCCGGATTTCGTCGCGCGGCTGAAGGACCACGCGCCGATGAACGAGGCGGACCGCACTGGATTCTTCGGCGGCGCGGCGCAGGGCTACACCGACTACCCGACCCTGAGCGAAGCCCAGAACGCCTGAGGCGAACATCAGCGCGTGATTGGCCCACTGCAGCGCGCCAATCACGGCCAGCCACTTCCAGGCCGCCGGCTGCTTTAATGAGCTGCCGTCGGCGCCATCGCCTGGCGCGGTGTGCTATCGCAACGCGCAGGGGCAGGGCTGGGACGGTCGCGGCCCCATGCCGGACTGGCTGCAGCGGGCGGTCCATGCCGGGCAGACCGTGGAACATTTCCGGGTGCCCATCGCCGGGGTAACGGAGCGCGCCGCGAGGGGAGGTGCCGATTTGAAGTCAAACGGTCAGCCGGAGGTGCGGCGGATTTTTGACGAATCCCGGCCATCCCTCGAGGAGGCTCAGGCTCTCATGCCGAGTGCATCATGTGAGCCGCAAATCCTCAAAAGCAGCTCACAAATTGAGGCGTATATGGCAAAATACGGCTCATGACTACGAGCTCCCCCTGGATTTGGCGTCGCGCAGATTGGCCCGCAGGGTCTCTCGTCCATGACGCCGAGTTGGCCGCGCCTGACTTGGCGGAAGCCTACCGGATACACGGTGTCTTGGAGGGCAAGGCCATGGCCATCGGCCTTGGCAGTACCAGCCAGGTAGCCCTTGATGCGCTGTCCGATGAGGTGCTGGCCACGGCTGCCATTGAGGGTGAGCGGCTCTCGCTCGATGCCGTTCGCTTGTCCGTCATGAGGCGGCTTGGATTGGCGACGTCCGGACCCATCAACCGCAATGTCGATGGGCTGGTGGAAGTCATCAGTGACGCAACGACAGCGATTGATACGCCCCTGGACGAAGATCGTCTGTGCCGTTGGCAATCTGCGCTATTCCCTGGTGGCACTTCAGGCATTCATCGAATCGCCGTCGGTCGCTATCGTGGCCATGCCGATCCCATGCAGATCGTGAGCGGTCAACCGGGCCGCGAGGTGGTGCATTACGAGGCGCCGCCCTCGAAGGACGTGCCGGCTCAGATGAAACGCTTCCTCACCTGGTTCGCCGATACCTCGCCGGCGCAGGCCACGGCGTTGCCGGCACGTGGCAAGCCCATCGACGGCTTCGCTCGCGCCGCCATCGCACACCTGTGGTTCGAGAGCATCCACCCGTTTGAGGACGGCAACGGCCGCATTGGTCGGGCTATTGTCGACATGGCCATGGCTCAGCATCTGAGACAGCCGATGCGCCTGTACAGTCTGTCGCGGCAGTTCCTGACCTCACGCGCGGCATACTACGACGCCCTAAACCACGCCCAGCGCGGTGAAACCGACGTTACGGCGTGGGTGCAGTGGTTTGCGCGCCAAATCACGGCCGCTTGTCATGCCGCGAGCCAGGTCATCGACCAGGCGATCGAGAAAAGGCGCTTTTGGGAGAAGCAGGAGGGCAGCGGTCTTCATGAGCGGCAGCGCAAAGTGTTGCAGCGACTCCTCGATGACGGAGACGGCGGTTTCTCGGGCGGACTGAACGCTGAGAAGTATATGAAGATGACCGGAATCTCAAAGGCCACGGCTACACGCGATCTCACCGAGATGGTCATGGGCGGGCAATTGTGGAGCCACGGCGTGGGCAAAGCGGTGCGCTATTACATCAGCGTGCCGGGGTGGGCGCATGGCGTAGGGATGGAGACGAGCCCGATTGGTCCAGATGCGGAAGTGGGTTCAGTCGTTGCCGACGAGGAGCGCGAGACCAAGCAGTCCGAGCGGAATGTACGCGCTGCAGTCGAAGCGGGTGGCTATACCGTGTCCGAGAAGTCCGGTGGGCAAGACCGGCAATACATTGGCCCCATCGTGGCCGTGTCCACGCTGCACGTCGCCCAGCATATCGGTCGTAGGCAGGTTGTCATCCATGACACCCGCTTGCTCGACAGAGTGCCGGCCATGGGCGACCGCCTCGACATGAAGTTCAAGGACGGGCACGGTACTGTGCTCGACATGGACCGCGCCGACAAGGATCTCGGCCGCTGAGCGAGAGAGCGCGCAAAAAATGGGGAGGTCGATTTCGTCAAACCGTGCTGGCTTCCGGCAGGCTTGCACGGTCGGCTATGTTCGTTGGCCGATGCCGGCTTAGCGATTCTGCACCGATGCAACTCGTGACGGGGGATGCGGGTCATTGCGGCGCAATGTTCCTCTAGGTGTGAAGCTTCAATACGTTGTATCCATGGTTCATCCGAACTGAGTCAGGAAAACTGGAAGTCGCCAAACACCCAGACCGCCAGGATCTCAGCCGGATGAACATCCATAAGAATGCCCGACTCACCCTTGCCTGTTGACCGGAGATGGTTCAAGACATCACCGAACATGCCCTGAGCGTGCCCAAGCCCTAACCAATCGGCAGCGTCACTACAACTGGCTCGGCCACATAGCGGCATTGGCGGCCTCGCGCCCATGTCCCGACTTCCAGCGTCGAGAAATAACGTCTTGACGCTTCACATCTAGTGTTCTGTCCCGCAAGAAACTTTATTAATGGTGCGACGTCCGATGGTCACTTCCCTTGTAAGGAGCGACCATGGGACGACCAGGAAGCTTACCGCCTCCGCAGTCAGCCGACGCGCCACGGTGCCGCGCGAGATCGAGCGGCTGGCCAATCTCAGCAATGGAACTGCGTGACGCACCTATCGGGCCGACCTTCGCAGCTTCTTGCGCTTCGTTGGCACCGCCCGACGCCGCTGCGCCGGCGGCTTGATGGCGCGTTGCCAGAGTGCGGTGGGAGTGCCGGACGACTGCAGATTGACTGAGTTAGACTAGAGTGCATTGCAGTCGCCCCCGCTCGGTTTAGGTTTTAGGACGCACACTATGCTGGATCGCATTTTCTCAGTGGTACAGCGCGATAACGAACCTCCCTCCCGTTTCCTTGCTCGGGTTGCCGTCCGCGTACTTTCCGTTGTTGCGGGCCTTGCTGTTTTCACATATTGCAGCATCGTTCTGTTTTTCCCGCTTCTCTACAGCCTCCCTTACGCCCCGGCCAAATTTTTGGGTGCCTTCGTTCTCATTCTGGCGGTCTTGGCTACCGGAGCCGCGGCGTTGGGCGGCATATTTGCCATCGTTCAAATTACATGGAAAGTTGGAGCGAGTCGAAAGACTTGGCTTGAGGTGGTTCCCGACGCTCTGCGAATTCTCGTTCTCTTCCTCTTGTGTACGTTTGGAGCCTACCTGTTTATTCGAGGGCTAGTGCTCGGTGAGGTCGATCACGTATCTCATCGCATCAAGGAAAGTTACCGCGTCGCGGACGAGCCGATGGGATACTTTGTTCACATGTTCTTCTATATTGCTTTGACTGCAATGCTTTACTGGTACATGTCCAAGCTTTTTATTACCCTTGTGCGACGATTCCGTGTCCTGGCTCATCATTCCAGCGAATCGCCTTCGGTGCCCGCCGAATTCAAACGCGGGCGACACTAGTGTTGCGTCCCAGAAATGACTTTACGTAGGCGCTCTTATATGCTTTATGCGGCGTATATGAGATGAGGGTTTCTCGCCGGGAGGCTTCGACTTCGCTCACTATCGTTGAGCGTCGGCAGGTCGCCGAGCCGTGCAGTTCGCGCCCCAGCCGCCGCCTGTTTGGGATGATCCGCTGATGGTGGCAGTGCCGGCGCGGCATCCGCTATTGGCCTACGCGCTGCCTTGCACCAAGGCACGAACCAGTCCCGGCTCGGTCCGGCTGATCTTGTCGTGCAGCGCGGTGATGAAAACGGGCAGCGCCGGACTGGCCTTGGCCGCCGTAGGCGATAATGCCATCGCCGACTTCATCCGACTGGGAAAAACCTACGTCACAGAGGTCGCCATGCAGCCCCTTGATCTGTTGCGCCAAAGGAACCTCGGATAAACGTATCTCGATCTCTGGTTCCTTGTGGCGGCACAACGCCAAGAAGATAGAGAAGCGCGACGGCGTAATGCCGTCCGAAAGTGCATCCCGCAACTGACCGTGAAAACCCTTGGCGGCGCCTTTCACGCTGTCTCGCGCCTGCTGCAAAGCTGTGAAAACACGCGGCACATGCTCCATGAACAGCTTACCTGCACGTGTCAGTCTGGTGCTGTGTGTAGTGCGCACAAAAAGCTGCACGCCAAGATATTCTTCCAGTTCCTTGATGGTGCGCAATAGCGGTGACTGCTCGATGTGCAGCCGTTCGGCCACACGGGCGAAATGAAGTTCCTCGGCAACAGCAAGGAAACAACGGAGATGGCGGATGTCCATATGTCTTCGCTTTCTCCTTGCTGGTGGATCAGGTTTCGGCGCAATGCACGGCCCAAGTGCCTCCGACCAAGGCGACGATTGCCAGCACCAACGCGAATAGTGTCGCGCCGGACGCCAGCCCAACGGCGTCTATCAGATAGCCAGTCGCCACCGGCAGCAGGCCCGCTGGGATATAGCCGCCGATGTTGAGCACGGCATTGGACTGCGCGCGGTGTCTGTCCGGCACGTGCAGGCCGATCAAGGTCAACCCGCCGAGCTGGCCCAGCCCTTGCCCCGCGCCGGCCAGCAGCGCGGACGCGACCAATGCGGGAACCAGCGAGGCGTGGATCGCCAGAGCCAGGCTCGCCATCGCCAGCACCGTGGCGGCGGCGCTGGCGGCGAAGATGCGCGCGACTGGCCACTGCCGCACCGCGAACTGCACGCCGACCGCCGAGAAGAACATCGCGCAGGCCATGCCACCGGCCAGTAGCGGGCTGCGCACGTCGAGCAGCCGCGCCAGCAGCGACGGCCCCAATGCCAACACGAACGAGGTAGCGGTGATACCGGCGCAGAAGGTGGCGATGCCGCAGAGGACTTGCCGACGGTTCGCGACCGGCACGTGCGGCAGGCGTAAGCGGAACGGGTCGGTCGCCTTGTCACGGCGGGCCGGCAAGCGTATAGCCACGGCCAAGGCGCTGAGCAGTACCAGTGCCTCGATGACACGCCCGCCGATGCCACGCCTGACCTCCCGCCGCCGCTGGATGAGCCGGCCGTCGAAACCTTGCGGCTGGAAACCATCCTGGGCGCTCTGGCCGATCCCTTGCGTCTGACCATCGTGCATAAGCTGATGCGGGACTCGGACGCCTACGACCATCCCTGCGGCTGGTTCGGTTTCGACCGGCCCAAGTCGTCGCTGACCCATCACTTCAAGGCCCTGCGCGAAGCCGGAGTAATCCGCCAGCGACAATATGGACTGGAACGGCGCAGCCACCTGCGCCGTGAGGATCTGGAAATCCGTTTTCCGGGATTGTTGACGTTGGTGGAAAACTGGCAGCCGCCGGCGGCTAGATCGCAGCGCAGTACGAAATCCGACAAGCAGACTTAGCCCGTCGCCTTTCATTCAAATACAGCGGGAAAACCGTGATGCCTGGCGGCCAACACCACGACCAGCGTTGCCGCCAGCAAGCACCAGCAGCGCCGGCGAGAGCGCAGTAACGCCGAGGCGATGCAGCAGCATGCCGCCAATGATGCTGCCGCCCGCGATCGCCATGTTCCAGGCCGTGACCAGCATCGACTGCGCAACGTCGGCCGCGTTCCCGGCCGTCTTGGGGGGATCGTACTTTCCGTGTAAAAAATGGCGATGGCAGGGCTCGCAGCCTGATGCCAGCCTCGCTGCAGCGGGCCGTCAATGCGGGGCGGTCGGCGGAGCATTTCCGGATGGGTTGAAGTTACGCGACCGGACTGTGGCATCATTTGTTCGACCCTGATCGTTGCCGATGCGCAGCGCTACGTCAAAGACACCGGCATCAGCCTTCGCGCTACCATTGAGTTTCTTCGGAATACTGGGGCTACCAAGCCTTGCACCACGTTAGGAATTCAATTCATCGAAGCGCCGGATACGTGACCGGTACGTCCGATGGAAGGGGCCGCAAGGTTTTTTCCTATCCCGATTAGCCACAAAGCAAGCACCAGGAGTTCGCAATGTCAATCGCAACCTTGATTTCATTGTTTGGCTACAAGGCCTGGGCCAATTCGGAGCTGTTTGCTCTCCTGGCGACACTACCAGCAGAGCATGCAGAAGAACTTCACACCTGCGTTCGTACGCTCAACCACGTCTACGTAGTCGACAGTCTCTTTCGCGCTCACCTCAGTGGAGAGCCGCGGCCGTTTGACGACACAAATACAAAGACCACCCCATCACTTGGCCAGCTTCGAGAAGAAGTCGCGGCAACTGATGCGTGGTACCAGAGGTATACCTCGTCGCTCACCTCGGAAGAGGCATCGGGGGTTCTGGATTTCACTTTCACCGATGGTGATCGCGGTCGTATGTCCCGAGAGGAAATCCTCCTTCACATAGTCACGCATGGCGGGTATCACCGAGGCAATGTCGGGCAAGTCCTGAAGTCTATCTCGGTTGTACCGCCACGCGATCTCTACACCAGGTTCCTGCATCAGAGTGAGCCGGCTCGCAGGGCGGTCTAACCCTTCCATCGAGCGGAGAGCCGCAAGGGGGCTTCGCCCACTTGCGTCTGCCACTCAGGTCAAACGTTAGGGGTCGAAGTCACGTGCCAACGTTATCCGAACTTGCATTCCGCAAAGCCGTCCAAGAGAGTCTCGCGAGGCTCGACACCCAGATTGAGAATGTTCTTTCAAGCCTGATCGAGTACCGATATCCGCCCGAGGTATTCGTGCGCTCGTTTATCCGGCGAGCACTCGAAAGAACGACGTGAACACGGAAGCGCTGCGCCGGATTGCCGAGCTATGCGTCATCGAAGCCGAAAAGAACCGGCCCATTGATCGACGACTTCGAGATATGGCTGCGCTGCCGCAGCACCACGGAACCGGAATTGCGCGGGTCGATCGGCTCCGGCAGCGGTACGCCTTTATCCGTCGATCAATTCCGGATCCCAGGCAAACACGGTCTGTTTCTGCTCGCCAAGCCGCTCGATGCCCAGGGTGATGACGTCGCCAGGCTTCAGGAACTGGGGCTGCGGCTTCTTGCCCATGCCCACGCCGGGTGGCGTGCCGGTGGTGATCAGGTCGCCCGGCTCCAGTGTCATGAAATGGCTCAGGTAACTGACCAGCTGGGCCACCGTGAAGATCATGGTGCGGGTGTTGCCGGTCTGCTGGCGCTCACCGTTCACGTCGAGCCACATCGAGAGGTCTTGCGGGTCACCGACCTCGTCGGCGCTCACAAGCCAGGGGCCGATGGGGCCGAAAGTGTCGCATCCCTTGCCCTTGTCCCAGGTGCCGCCACGCTCGAGCTGGTACTCGCGTTCCGACACATCGTTGATGGTGCAGTAGCCCGCCACGTGGTTCAGGGCATCGGCCTCGCTGACATAACGGGCGCGGGTGCCGATCACCACCCCGAGTTCCACCTCCCAGTCGCTCTTGACCGAGCCCCGCGGCAACACGACCGGGTGATTGCAGCCCACGGCCGAGTCGACCGTCTTGGTGAAGACAATCGGCTCCTTGGGGATCGGCATGTTCGCTTCGGCGGCGTGGTCCGCGTAGTTCAGACCGATGGCAATGAACTTGCGCATGCCGGTCCATGGCACGGCCAGACGGCCCTGCGGGACGATGGGCAAGGTGCTGGCATCGAGGCTGCGCAGGGCCGCCATGCCGGGCTGGGACAAGGTGCCGGGGACGATGTCGGGCAGCGCCGGGCTGAGGTCGCGAACCGTGCCGTCCGTGTGCAGCAGTGCGGGCTTTTCTTGGCCCTTGGGGCCGTGGCGAAGCAGTTTCATGGTTGAAGTGGGAGCTTAGTTGGACCAACCGCCGTCAATGATCTGGGCGGTACCTGTTGTGAAAGATGATTCTTCGCTGGCCAGGTAGATAGCCAAGGCCGCAACTTCTTCGGCTCGCCCCAGGCGGGCCATGGGCTGGCGCTCCACGAAGCCCGCCTCGACCTGGGCCAGCGTCTGGCCGGTGGCTTGTGCCTGGGCCGTGATGCGCTCCAGCAACGATGGCGACATCACCGTGCCGGGACAAATGGCATTGCATCGGATCCCCTTGCCGACAAAGTCGGCAGCGACGGCTTTGGTCAGGCCGATAACAGCGGCCTTGGTGGTGCCGTACACGAATCGGTTGGGTGCGCCTTTGATGCTTCCCGCGACGGATGCCACATTGATGATGGACCCGTTGCCTCGCTCCAGCATGCCCGGCAGGAAGGCCCTGATGGTGCGAAATTGGGCGCGCACGTTGAGGTCGAATGCAAACGTCCACTCGTCTTCAGTGCACTCCAGCAGGTTACCTGCGTGGACGAAGCCTGCCGCATTGAAGAGCACATCAACCGGGCCCGCAGCCTCTGCCACGTCGCGAATGGCCTGGGCATCGGTGACATCCAGGACGTGGGTGCTACAAGCAATTTCCTGGCGCAAGGAAGCAAGCGCCTCCTGATTGATATCCGTTGCGATCACGCGCGCGCCTTGCGCGGCAAAAGCGATCGCGGTCGCTCTGCCGATGCCTTGTCCGGCCGCGGTGATGAAGGTGGTTTTTCCAGCCAGTCGGAGTGTCATGACGATTCTTCGAGTGAGTTCAGGGCTTGCTTTGGGCACTGAAACGACGTGCTGATCAACGCGCAGCGAGCGGCTTGCTTCCGGGAACAATGTCGCGTCGATGGGAGCGGTCCGGTCAGATCACCTTGCCCGGGTTCAGCAGCGCCCGCGGATCGAGCGCCTTCTTGATGACTCGCATCAGCTCGATCTCCTCGGGCGAGCGCGCATGGCCAAGCCATTGGCGCTTGAGGGTGCCGATACCGTGCTCGGCCGAGACCGTGCCGCCGTACTCGCGCACCAGGCCGTAGACAATGCCGTCGACCAGTGCCTTGGGCTGCTCCGCCGCGCCAGGCTGGTAGACGATGATGTGCAGATTGCCGTCGCCGATGTGGCCGTAGAACAGGGCCTGGACGCTGGGGATGCGGGCCTGGAGCACCTCGCGGCAGCGGCGCGCATAGTCGTCCATGCAGGCTACCGGCAGGCCGATGTCAAAGGCCAGGTGGCCAGGCCACAGCGGGTGCAGTTCGCCGCTGGCATCGCGGATGCTCCAGAACGCGCGGCCGTCGGCCAGCGACTGCGCGAGTGCCGCATTGGGAACCACGCCTGACTCCAGCAGACCGCCCAGCCAGGACTCGAAGCGCTGTGCGTCGTGCACCGGGTCGGTTCCCAGCGCCTCGACCAGCACGTAGGCGCCGTAGGCGGTGTTGTCGCCCTTGAGGGGGTTGCTCACACCCGGGGCCTGGGTGGTGGCAAATTGCCAGTAGTCGGGCCACATGACCTCGAAGGCCGAGAGCAGCGGTCCCAGGTTCTGGCGCGCCGAGTTCAGCAGCGTCAGCACGTTGCCGTAGTCCTTGGCGGCGCAGATCGCCACCATGGCCGAGGCCGGCTTGGGGAACATCCTGAGCACCACCCGGGTGATGATGCCCAGCGTGCCCTCGCTGCCGATGAACAGGTGCTTGAGGTCGAAGCCCGCGTTGTTCTTGATCATCTTGTTGAGGCTGGTGACCACGATGCCATTCGGCAGCACCACCTCGATGCCCAGCACCATCTCGCGCGCCATGCCGTAGCGGATCACGCGGTTGCCGCCGGCATTGGTCGACAGGTTACCGCCGATCGCGCACGAACCGCGTGCGCCAAGGTCCAGCGGACAGAAGAAGCCGGCGGCGGTGGCCGCCAGCTGGATCGTCTCCAGCGGCGTGCCGGCCAGCACGGTCATGGTAGCCGCGGCCGAATCGATTTCCTCGATGCCCACCATGCGCTCCAGCGACAGGGCGACCTGCCCCGCCGGCGCGCGTGCGCCGCCGCACAGGCCGGTCAGCCCGCCCTGGGGCACCACTGCCACGCCGTGCTCATGGCAGATGCGCATCGCGGCGGCTACCCCGGCCGTATTGGCAGGGCGAACCACGGCCAGCGGCGGGCTGGCCTGCAGGCCGCTGTAGTCATTATGGTTGCGCACCGGCACGTCGTCGCCGGCGAGCACGGCCAGCGGACCCAGCTCGGCGAGCAGGGCTTCGATGACGGAAGAGGGTGGAAGGGTCTGGTTCATGGCAGGAATCGGGTTGAATACAAGCAATTTGCAAACTGGGGGGCGCGTTCACCGAACGCAGCCCCGGGCCTGATCGACCGCGCGCCTCACCCCGCGAACCAGCGTAGCGGTGCCATCACGGTCTGCGGGAACGCCACCATGATGAACATCACGGCGAACTCGGCCAGCATGAAGGGCAACACGCCCTTAGTGACTTCATCCATCTTCATGCGGCCCACGCCGGCCACCACGTTGAGGATTGTGCCCACCGGTGGCGTGATCAGGCCGATCGAGTTGTTGATGATGAACAGCACGCCAAAATAGATCGGGTCGATGCCGGCTGCCTTGATCACCGGCATCAGCACCGGGGTCATGATCAGAATGGTCGGCGTCATGTCCATCGCGGTGCCGACGAGCATCACCAGCACCATGATCGCGATCAGCAGCAGGGTCTGGTTTTCCATGAAGGGCTTGAGCAGTTCCACCATCTGGGCCGGCAGATTGGCCACGGTGATGAGCCACGAGGACACCATCGCGGCGGCCACCAGGAACATCACCACGGCGGTGGTCTTGGCGGCGGTGGTGAAGATCGGGAGCAGCGCGCTCAGCGGCAGTTCACGGTACACCAAGCTGGCCACGAACAGCGAGTACACGGCGGCCACCACCGCGGCCTCGGTCGGGGTGAACACGCCCATGCGCAGCCCTACCAGGATGAACACCGGCAGCATCAGCGCCCAGATGGATTCGCGTGCTGACTGCCAGATTTCGGCCTTGGTCTTCTTCTCGGGCAGGACCAGGTCCTCCTTGCGGCCGAGCCACCACCAGGCCGTGGCCAGACCGACACCGATCAGGATGCCGGGGAAGATGCCCGCGATGAACAGCTTGCTGATGGAAACGTTGGCGGTGACGCCAAAGATCACAAAGCCGATGCTGGGCGGGATGATCGGGCCGATCACGCCGGAGGCCGCGATCAGGCCACCCGAAACTTCCTTCTTGTGGCCTGCCTTGATCATCATCGGCAGCAGCAGCGCGGTCAGCGCTGCGGCGTCGGCCACGGCCGAGCCTGACAGGGCCGACAGCAGGCAGGCGGCGAGGATCACCACATAACCCAGGCCCCCCTTGCGATGGCCGACGAGCGCCAGCGCGAAGTTCACGATGCGTTGCGACAGTCCGCCGACGTTCATGATTTCGCCAGCCAGCATGAAGAAGGGCACGGCCAGCAACGGAAAGCTGTCGGCGCCGTTGATGAAGTTCTGCGCCAGGATCTGGGCGTCGAACAGGTCGAGCTGCCACATCAAGGCCACGCCGCTGGCCAGCAGCGCGTAGGCGATCGGAATGCCGAGCGCCATGGCGCCGATGAGGCCGCCGAGAAAGATCAGTACGGTCATGTTGAGGTCTCCGGTTCTTTTTCTTGTTTCTTATCTGCGCGAGTGAGGCAGCGGCGTGTCGCCCAGGGGGGAGTGGCTTTGCGAGCCGCCGGCAGCGCTCTCGCGCGCCAGCTCGGCCTGGAGGGCCTCGAGCTCGGCCTGTTCCTCGGATTCCTTGACCATCACCAGCTCTTCATCGCTGAGCTGGCCGGTCAGCGCGCGCAGCAATTGAAGCACCAGCAGGAAGCCGGCGCAGACCGAGAAAGCCACCCCCGAGCTGTAAAAGATGGCCACCGAGGCCCCGGTGACGGGCGCTTGTACGTCCCAATTGATCTTGGCCTGTTGCCAGCTGCCGTCGAAGAACAGCCAGGTGATGTAGAGCATGAGCAGGTGACCCAGTACCAAGCAGACCTTTTTGCCCATTACCGGCAGGCGCGACACGAGCATGTCGGTGCCCAGGTGGGCGTTTTCCTTGATGGCGGTCACGGCGCCCAGGAAGGTGACCCAGACGAACAGCCAGCGCGACAGCTCCTCGCTGATCGCGATGCCCGAATTGAAGGCATAACGCAGCACGACGTTGCCGAAAACCAGCACCACCATGACGGCCAGAGCCAGGGCGATGAGAAGGTTAATGAACCGGCAATACCGGTCGATGAGGGTATTGAGCATAGGTTGTCTCCCTGATGGTCTGCGCCATCAATGCTTATCTTGGAACGGGGAAGGGGGGCGACGCCGGCAACCTGGCTGGTGGGCAGGCCGCCAACGCCGACTCAGAGCGCGCGGCCCTGCAGCAGGCCGCGCTCGGCCAGGTTGCCGATGAAGGCGCGCAAGCCAAAGCGCCAGGGGGCCGCGGTCTCGCTGTGTGTCACCCGGTTGTGCAGCCCCCCCAGCCAGGCGCTGCGGATGGTGACCACATCGCCGAGCTTGTGGGTGAAGCCGCCGCCGGGCTGGTCGCGGTCTTCAATGGGCGCAAACAGCGTACCCAGGAAGAGCATGAAGCCGTCGGGGTACTGGTGGGCGGCCAGAGTCTGCGCCACCAGGTCGGCCGGGTCGCGGCTGATGCTGCTCATGGTGTTGATGCCGCGCAGCTCGAAGCCGTCCGCACCCGCGACGCGCAGGTGCACGGTCTCGCGGCGCACCTCGTCCAGACCGAAGCCCGCGTCGAACAGCCGGATGAAGGGACCGATCGCGCAAGAGGCGTTGTTGTCCTTGGCCTTGCCCAGCAGCAGCGCGCTGCGGCCTTCGATGTCGCGCAGGTTGACGTCGTTGCCCAGGGTGGCGCCGACGATGCCGCCGCGGCTGTTTACCGCCAGCACGACTTCCGGTTCCGGGTTGTTCCAGTCCGAGTCGGCGCGGATGCCGATGTCCTCGCCGCAGCCCACCGAGGCCAGCACCGGGGCCTTGGTGAAGACCTCGGCGTCTGGGCCGATGCCCACCTCCAGGTATTGCGACCACAGGCCTTTTTGCTGCAGCAGTGCCTTGAGCGCCATCGCCTCCGACGAGCCGGGACGGATGTCGGCCAGGCTTTCGCCGATCAGCTCGATCACTTGGTTGCGCAGGCCCTGGGCCCGGCTGGCGTCGCCCCGCGCCTGTTCCTCGATCACGCGCTCTATCAGGCTGGCGGCGAAGGTCACGCCCGCAGCCTTCACGACCTGCAGGTCACAGGGGGCCAGAAGCCAGGGCAACGTCTCGTTGCGGGTGCCCGGCAGGCTGCTGGCCAGCAACTCTTCGACACTGCACAGGCGCCGGCCGGGTGTCCGGCGCGCCGCCTCGGCGGGATGCTCGGTATCGAGCAGCGTGCTCATGGTCGGGTAGTGTTCGCTCAGGTCGAACACGCCCTCCGGCCGCAGGGCGGCGACGGCCGGCCCAGGCAGGGCGCCGCCGACCCAGACACGGCCCACCAGGGTGCCCGCAAGGCCGTCGTCCGGCAACACCTGGACGTGCTTCACCGCACCGGCCAGCATGGCCGCTGTCACTTCGCTCATACGATTTCCTTTCAGGTTTCAAGCCACGGCCCAAGCCGCGCGCCCCGCCCGCGGCGCAGCGCTTGCAAGGCAGACGAGGCTCAATGGTTGTGGCGCGGTGTCTTCTCCGCGATGCGCCGGTAGTTCAACGCGAAATCCAGCGTGGCGCCGTCGACGAGCTGACCGGTCTTCTCCCGGTACAGCGCTTCCCAGGGGGATTGGCTCTGGGGGATTGGGGGCGCGGGGAGCTCGCGGCGGCGGCGCTCGATCTCTTCGGGCGGCACCAGCGCATCGCAGCGGCCGGCGTTGAGGTCGATGCGGATGAGGTCGCCGCTCTGCAGCCAGCTCAACCCGCCGCCCACCGCGCTCTCGGGCGAGACGTTGAGGATGGAGGGGCTGTCCGCCGTGCCGGACTGGCGGCCGTCGCCCAGGGTCGGCAGGGTCATGATGCCGCGCTGGATCAGGGCGTCGGGCGGCTGCATGTTGACCACCTCGGCCGAGCCCGGCCACCCGATCGGACCGGCGCCACGCATGATCAGGATGCAGCCCTCGTCGATGTCCAGTGCCGGGTCGTTGATGCGCGCATGGTAGTCATCGGCACCCTCGAATACCACGGCACGCGCCTCGAAGACGCCCTCTTCGCCCGGGCGGTTCAGGTAGCGCTCGCGGAAACGCTCGGAGATCACCGAGGTCTTCAGGATGCCGAAGTCGAACAGATTGCCGCTTAGCACCAGGAAGCCGGCCTTCTCCATCAGCGGCGCATGGAAAGGGAAGATCACCTCGCGATCGCGGGTCTCGCGGCCCTGCAGGTTCTCCGCCACGGTACGGCCGGTGACGCTGAGGCAGTCGCCATGCAGGCGGCCAGCCTGCTGCAGCTCGCACATCAGGGCCGGCACACCGCCGGCGCGGAAGAAGCGCTCGCCCAGGAAGCGGCCCGCTGGCTGCATGTTGAGCAGCAGGGGCAGGTCGTAGGCGTGCTCGGTCCAGTCTTGCGGCCGCAGCTCGACGCCAGCGTGGCGGGCCATGGCCATGATGTGCACCTGCGCGTTGCTGGATCCGCCTGCGCAACTGACCACCGACAAGGCGTTGAGGAAGCTCTCGCGGCTGAGGATGCGCGAGGGGCGCAAGTCCTCGTAGGCCATCTCGACGATGCGCCGGCCGGTCTCGTAGGCGATCTGGCCCCGCTCGCGGTAGGGGGCTGGAATGGCCGCGCAGCCCGGCAGCGACAGGCCCAGGGCTTCGGCCACGGCGTTCATGGTGGAGGCCGTGCCCATGGTGTTGCAGTGGCCCGCCGAGGGCGCGCTGCTGCAGGCGCGCTGCAGGAACTCTTCCTCGTCGATCTCGCCCGCGGCTAGCTGGCGGCGGCTGCGCCAGATCACGGTGCCCGAGCCGACCAGTTCGCCGTTGTGCCAGCCGTCGAGCATGGGTCCGCCGGAGAGCACGATGGCAGGGATGTCGACGGTGGAGGCGGCCATGATGCCCGCAGGCGTGGTCTTGTCGCAGCCCGTCGTCAGCACCACGGCGTCGATGGGGTAGCCGTACAGGATTTCCACCAGGCCCAGATAGGCCAGGTTGCGGTCGAGCGCTGCGGTGGGACGGCGACAGTTCTCGAAGATGGGGTGCATGGGGAATTCCATCGGAATGCCGCCAGCATCGCGGATGCCATCGCGCACGCGCCTGGCCAGATCCAGATGGATGCGGTTGCAGGGCGAGAGGTCGCTGCCAGTTTGGGCGATGCCGATGATGGGCCGACCCGCGCGCAGCTCCTCGGGCGTGAGCCCATAGTTCATGAAACGTTCGAGGTAGAGCGCTGTCATGTCCGAGCGCTCGGGATCGGCGAACCAATCGCGGGAGCGGAAGGCACGGCGGGCTTTCTTGTCCATGTCGAAACCTGTAGCGGAGAAATCAGGGAGTCAAAGAACGGCGCGTTGCTTCTGCTCGGCGCCTGCGAGGATCATTTCGCCGCGATGGAGTTGGTCTTGCGGACCTTGGCCAGTTCGCTCATCAGCTCGTTCGTCGTTTCCTCGCCGAACTCCTTGCTGTACTTGGTCAGCACCGGCTGCAGCTTGGCGCGCAGCTTGGCCTGCTCGGCCGGTGGCAGCTCGGTGACCTGCATGCCGGCCTTCTTTAGCTCCCCCAGCGCCTTGTTGCCGAAGGCGCGGATGGTCTTGCGCTCATACAGCGTGGCCTCGCGCGCGGCCTCCTGCACAATCTTCTGCTCCTGCGGCGACAGGCCGTCCCAGGTCTTCTTGGACATCAGCAGCACCCAGGCGCTGTACATGTGGCGCGACAGCACCAGGTGCTTTTGCACCTCGTAGAACTTGCTGGCCAGGATGGTGGCGGTCGGGTTCTCCTGGCCATCCACGGCTGCCTGCTCCATCGCCGAATAGAGCTCGGTGAAGGGCATGGGCGTGGCGTTGGTGCCCAGCGCATTGAAGGTATCCAGGAACAGCGGGCTCTGGATCACGCGCAGCTTGAGCCCGCCGAGGTCGTCGGCCCGGTTGATAGGGCGACGGGAGTTGGTGACGTGGCGAAAGCCGTTCTCCCAGTAGCCCAAGCCGATGAGACCCTTCTCGGGCAGCTTGGCGAGCAGCTTCTGGCCAAAGGGGCCATCCAGCACGGCATCGGCTTCCTGCTCGTTGTTGAAGGTCAGCGGCAGGTTGAGTACGCCAAAGGGCTTGATCAGCGACATCAAGGTGGAGGTGTCGGGGACCGTCATCTCCAGGGTGCCGCCGCGCAGCGCCGAGGTCATGCTCACGTCATTGCCCAGCGAGCCGCTGGCATACAGCTTGGCGACCAGCTTGCCGCCGCTGCGGGCCGCGAGTTGTTCGGAGAAATGCTTGACGGCCATGGCCTGAGGATGATCTTCGCTCAGGCCGACACCGACCTTGAACACGCGTTCCTTGATTTGCGCAGACACCGGGCCGGCAAGCATGGCCAGCGCCGTGGCGGCCATGGCGAGGGATTTCAACTTCATCAATGTCTCCAATGGAATGATTTTGTCGCGACGGCTGCGCCATCGGCGCCACGCTAGACCTCTCCAGGGCCGTCTCGACGCAGGCGAGAGGTTAGGTCTGGCACCTGTACCGGTCCACTGAATTTTTTGCTAGGATCCATTCCAAATGCTTATGAGCTCAGAAATTTTCTCGGGTAAACCCCTGTCCATGGCGCAGGCCTGCGGGCGCCTGCGATTCCGACATCTCCAGTTCCTCGACATCCTCGGCCACACCCTCAACCTGAGGCTTACCGCCGAGCAGATGCACATCACGCAACCGGCGGCCACCAAGATCCTGATGGATATCGAGGAAATCCTGGAGGCACGCCTGTTCGAGCGCCTGTCACGTGGCATGCTGCCCAACGAGCTGGGCCTGTTCACGCTGCGCTATGCCGACGCCGCGCTGGCAGGGCATCGCAAGTTCGTGGATGAATTCAATGCACTCAAGCAAGGGGGGCATGGCCACCTGTCCATTGGCGCGATCACGGGCTCGGCCGCGCACCTGCTGATGGCCACAGTGGCGGAGATCCAGCGCCGGCGTCCACTGCTGGTGCTCAGGATCCTGGAGCAAAGCAGCGACCAGCTGGTGATCTGGCTGGCCGAGCGCAAGGTCGACCTGATGATCGGGCGCTTCACAGACGAGGCGCACAGGGCCCAGTTCCAATACGAGCGCCTGTCCAGCGAACCGCTGCAGGTGGTGGCCGGGCTCGATCACCCCTTGCGCGGGGCGCACGACCTCGATCTGACCAAGCTGGCCCACTGGCCCTGGATTCTCTACCCGCGCTCCACGGCCGTGCGCAAAGTGTCTGACGACATCTTCGGCCGCACCGGGCTCGCGCTCACGTCCGGCGTGGTCGAGACTCCCTCTTTCCTGTTCGCCCTGGAACTGATGCAGAGCACGGACATGCTGTCGCTGCAACCCGCCGCCCTGGTGGACAAGTACGTGAACAGGGGCCTGCTGGCCCGGATCCCCGTCGAGTTGCCGGATCGCATGCCCGACTACGGTCTGATCACGCGCTTGGGCGAGGCGCCGACCCCCGCCGCGCAGGCCTTCATGGAGGTGCTGCGCGAGAAGGCGGGCAGCGCCGGTGAAACCGCCTGAATCGGTCGCGGGCTGACCTCGCCGGGTCTCGCTCACACGCCTGCGGCCGCGACCGCTAATCAAAAAACCCTCTGCTCCATGTCGTTTAGGACAAAAACCTCGCCATCAACGATGTGCCCATGGCCAAGTGAGGCTAGGCCAGCGCCGAGTTCGGGAAACCATGTCGTTGGATCGGCACCGTTTTTCGTTTGGAGACGGCAAGGGGAGGTAGAAGCGAGAATGCGGTATCCGTCGAACTTTTAAGAGTAGCTCCTTCAGTGTTGCGATAGGCTGGGCGTTGCTCTTCCGAAACGCGACCAGCCCCGAGGAGGGCGAGGTGGCGCGCCTTTGCTGCCTGTCGACAGGATTGAGCCCCAAAGCTATCCACGTCGCCAGCAAGTTCTTCTCAAAGAGCAGCGTGAAATGAAGGACATCCCTCCACAGGAGTCAAACACTACTGACAGGAACTGACAGTAGTATCTATTACTCTTTGGTTTCCTGTGGAAAGGAAAATTCCTCAGGCATTCATCAACAACATAAAGAAGGACACTCCAATGACACGTGCCATTACTATTCTCACCGAGAATTTTTCCGATTGGGAAACCGCCCTGATAAATTCCACTGGTCGTGCCTATTACGGCTTCGATACGCGCTTCGCCACCCCCGATGGCGCTCCAGTCACCTCCTCCGGAGGCATGATCGTCACCCCGCACTTGGCGCTCGAAACCATCTCACTCGATGAGCTTGACCTGCTAATCGTATGTGGAGGTACTATCTGGAAAACCGATCTGGCCCCAAATATCGCAGCGCTAGTTGCCGCTGCCCATGAGAGAAACATCGTCGTCGCTGGCATTTGCGACGGTACCCGTGTGTTGGCGCAAGCGGGCGTGCTCGATAACCTCCGTCATACGTCCAATTCGGCAGAAAACCTGTCGGAACTGAATTATGGTGGAGCCGCTTACTATCAGGATGTCCCTTATGCAGTTGCCGATCAGCATGTCGTTACAGCTCCCGGTACCGCCCCGGTCAGCTTCATGGCCCAAATCTTGCGCACCTTAGGTATAAGTGACGAAAACCTCAACGCCTACCTCGCGATGCACGCTGCCGAGCACTCATGGCTCCCAGCCATTCCCCCCCGACGCGACAGCGTTAGGGGGAGGCACTGATTCAGCGACTGCAGCCGGAGTAATGCGCAACCACCTGTCCTGGCGCCCATCATAGAGCGTCGTCCTTCAGATCTGGTTGAACCCGACGCGGGATAGCAGTTCAGAGAATCTGGGATCGAAGCGAGCGCTGTCGAAGGTAGGTTCTGTCCTGAGCTCAATGAAGTCGGGACTGTGCTCATCGTAGGCTTTTTCCAGCCAGCCGAAGGTCTGCTCTTTGTCCCCGAGCGAACCAAACACTTTCGCCATGTTGTAGGGGTGGATGTAGTGCTTTTCGGATTCCGTCTCCAGCGCATCCACGATCTGCTGCATGGCCGCTCTCATGTCGGCGGCAGCGTAGGTCTGGGCCAGCCCCGTCAGCGCCTCTGTGCTCCTCCCGGAAAGCGTTACAGCCTTCTGCATCTCCTCGATTGCGTCATGGAACAACTTCTGTTGCTGGTAAACCAATCCCAGCCTGAAGTGAAGCAGAAAGTGGTTTGGATCGATTTCCAGGGCTTTACGGAGTTCTTCCCGTGCCTGGTCGTATCGCCGAGCAAGGTACAAGATGATGGCAACAGATGAATTCAGCACTGAGTTCAACGGATCCATCTGTTGGGACTGCCTGACCCTGGCAATGGCTTCTTCGGCTCTGCCTGCCATCATGAGATATTCCGCGTACCAATAATAGGCGATCGCGTGTCCTGGATTCAGTTCAATGGCGCGCAGGAAATCCTGTTCCAGATCGACCCAATCCCAATCGTGCAAACGCACATGGGCAAGTGATGCATAAGCCTCACCCAAATCAGGTTCAATCTGCAGCGCTTTCCTGGCGGCCATTTTTGCTTTATGAAACGTTTCGCGCGCAGGGCTCACGCCGCGACATGCAAGCATCGTGTAAGCATCGGCCACTCCATCATAGGCGGCCGCAAAGTTCGGCTGGTGTCCAATAGCGAGCTGAAAATACTCAATGCTCTTTCGCATTCCTTCTTCGGTGCGCTTGGACCAGAAGTGACGCCCCTTGAGATACGCTTCGTGCGCCTGCGCATCAATGGCAGGAGTACGGTCTAAACGCCCTTGCTCGTGCGGCGTGAGCTTGATCTCAATCTCGCGGGCAATTGCCTTGGCCACCTCGATCTGGAGTGCCAGGATGTCATGTCGGTTCCCCTCGTAGGTTTCGGCCCAAAGGTGCGTTTCGTCGCTTACCCGGATGAGCTGCGCCGCAACCCGTACCCGATCTCCGGCACGCCGGACGCTTCCCTCAAGCACGTGGGAAACCCCGAGGTCTTGGCCGATCTGATGAATGGTCTTGGTCGTGGATTTGTAGCGCATCGCCGAAATCCGGGCGATTACACCCAGGCGCTCCGGGCTGAGCCGGGCAAGTTGGGTGATCATATCCTCAGTTAAGCCCTCACTGAAGTAATCATATTTGTCGCCGCCACCGAGACTTTCGAACGGAAGCACGACCAGTATCACTCGCCCCTCCGATAGCCATGGATTATTTGGGAGCGGTAATGCTTCCGGTTCACTCGGTTCGCTTTCCACCAGCGCCCTGCCGTTAGGTTGCAAACGCCCCGCTCCATCCTCAGTGAGCGGCGGCCTTCCTGGGACAGCAGTGACCGGTCGGTGCCGGTTCCGATACAGCGCATCAGCCACAATGATTGCGATTCCAACAAAGACAATCACCGGCCGGGCATCGAGCGCCAAGCGCGACAAATGCTCCACCCTCTCTGGCGCCGCAATATAGCGGATTAGTCGAGCGATGAATTCCTGCGGCGCGAAGCCGGTGATTGCCAAGAGGACGCCCCCAATGAACCATTCGCTAACCCGCGCTCGCAACATCGCCCACAGGTGCCTCGGTATTCGCTGTGGGGTTCGTCCGTCTTTTTCATCTTCCATGGCGTCCCCGCATAGAGTCGTGTCGACCAGGCGTTCCGGTCCCTGACGCGGCACAGGAAGTTGGGAGGTGGGCCAAGGCGTACACGCCGTCGGAATCTTCGCGCGGCATTCTCTAGCCTACACAAACGGCGCTCATTGTTTCTGTGGCGAGAGGTGGCGCAGCGCAGCAGTCCGCTAGCAGCCTTCAAGTGACTCGAACGATTCGTGCGCGCGGGAGGATCAAGAAGATTGCAATTCGTACCACGCCAACATAGCTACATTAATAACTATCTGCTTTTCTCAGACGAAAATCTACGCACCTCTGCGCAGACCACCCAGCCCCTCCAGTGGATTCGCCCCCTCGGAGAGGGCGTCTCGGAGAAAGGAATTTCTTTCGAATGTAAGAATCGGGGCTACCTGAACAAAGGCGCAAAGCAATGGCCGACGCCGTGCTCACGGAACGTGACCCCGTCCATGCGCCATCGGTCAGCGTCGAATACCAGAACGTCCACTCCTGGCTGCCGCCGAACGCGGCCGGCCATAGCCAACCGTGGATTCAACGGGTCGATGCCTGGCGGCGCTTCACGAAGCATTGCAGACATCCGCTTGCCGAGCCGCCTGCGCAGGGGAGATCTTGATAGCATGCAGCTATGCATGATCAAATAAGGAAATCGCTACACGATTCGTTGGCATCGCTGCTATCATGCCGCGCATCGTGCGCGGGTGTAGCTCAATGGTAGAGCAGAAGCCTTCCAAGCTTATGACGAGGGTTCGATTCCCTTCACCCGCTCCATCGTGACTCTGGCTCATGCCTGGTTAGAGTCACGGTCCAGGGCCACTGGCATTGCCGCAGCCAGAGCCCGCAGCCACGGCTGCTGACGACGCACTGGACCGGTAGTCCGAACCAGGTTTGTGCTGGGACCTTAGCTGACTCCCTACAGTGTAGGGCCGGTTCTGCTACTGGTGCATGATGCAGGATGCCAAGCCATTTCGGGCGGCCACCCATGCTTCGTTCAATGCGAGCGCCTCAGTTGCCGGCAAGGCCTTACCAGCGGGCTGCGCACCGGAAGGCTCCTCGGCTACGCCCGAGCAGGGCGGAAAATCCGTCGGGAGAAGCCATTTCGCCAAGAAGGTGCCTAGCGCGTCGAGCAGCACGTCGGAACTCAGCCCTTGCGCGCCGCCAAGGCGGGGACTCAGTACCAGCGCGGTCTGATCATGCTCGAAGACCTGCAAGCGCCGCACCAGATCGGCCGGCTGCAGGAGCACATCGGCCCCCTCCACGTCCTCGAAGCCGAACGCATGCAGATAGTCGCGCGCGTGGCGTTCACCGAGGCACAGTACCACGCGGGGCCGGTGCTGGCGGCGCAGCGACGAGATGAAGCGGAAGCGCCCGCCGAGGCGACACAGGCGTAAATACTCCGACTTGGCACCCAACACCTGCAGCTCGCGGAATACCTTGCTCCAGGGCAAGGTGTGATCTGTTCTCTCAGGCAATGGGAAGAGATTCAGCTTGAATTCCCATCCATTCGGCACGTAGAGATATCGGTCAAAGTACTCCCGTGCATTGATCGGAATGCGCCCCGGGGGCAAGGCAGCTGACCGCGCTGCAGCCAACATCCGTGCGATGCGGTAATGCGACTGCCAGCGCGGCAATAGGTGTGCATGGCGCGAACGGAACTCCCTGTCCCATGCCGCGGGTATCGGCTGCCCCTGCAACGCTACCGATAGCGGTACGCAGCTAGACAGCGGGGCCACGTCGCACACCCAGATGGCGGCGGCCGGGTTGCCGCCATCCATCCCCGCAAACGACGTAAATGCAAGGTCCAACTCCGCACGACTAAGTGCGGAGAGTCGAGGTTGCTGCATCCGATTCAAACCCTCATGGATCGCGCGAGGCAAGCCGACGATCGCCTGTCTGGCCAATGTTCAAAGCCAAAGAATAAGAGCGCCGGTCCCCTCGCTGTCTGAGCAAATCTGAGCACACTGGCGGCCCGCACCATGCGGCCCTGGTGTCAGACCCCGGCACTAGCCGTCGATCACGATCTTCTGGTAGACCCGGTAGCCCTCGCCCCGCACCGTCGACACGGGCAACCGCAGGCCGCCCATCTGCTCGACCTTGCGGCGCAGGCGGCGCATCTGGGTATCCAGGCGGCGCTGGTCGTAATGAAGGTAATCCTCACCAAGCGCCCGCACGATGGCCTTGCGCGTCACGCATTCATCGCCGATGGCGAGGGCATGCAGGACCGTGTAATCCTGCGCAGACAGTGGAATGGGCGGGAATCCCGGCGGGGTCAGCGTAGGGGGCTTGGCGGACAGCCGCCAATGTGCTTCCACCGACGAGCCATCGGACAGCAACCGCTCCTCTGCCAGCGCGAGGGCCCGGTCAGAAATATCGCGGGCCACCGCCACCCGCTGGTTCTTGCACTCGGACAAGCGTGCCGACCACATGATGTGCGCGATACTGCCGTCCTTGCGCACATAACGATTCTCGAAATGACGCTGCAGATAGCCAGCCTCGATCCGTTCGACGGCCTGCAGCGTTCTCGCCCGATCCTCGGGATGGACGAAGTCAATCATCGGCGTGCCCAGCATCTCCTCCGGCTGGTAGCCAAAGATGCTTTCGCAAGCCCCCGTGATGGACAGAAAACGGCCCTGGCGGTCGACGACGCAGATCGCGTCGAGCAGCAGGTCCATGACGTGCTTGGGCGGCAGTGTCGCCATCGTTTTTTTCAGAGCGGTGTGAGGACGAGTGCGCTACGCGCTGCCAAGCGTTGCAAGCGCGTCACGAGCGCGAATAGTAGCAAAAAGGCGGTTCGGCCGCAGGCGGCTTTTCTGTCACCCGCAATGCCGATAGTGCAGAAGATTGTTCGCCGCGCAGGCACTGCAGGATCACAACACCACTGTGGCAAGGACTACATTGATGGGCGACCCTGCCTTTCCTGCCCCGGAATGCCTATGCCGGCAGCGGGAATCTGCGGATGCAGAGCGTCAGGAGGCGGCCAAGAGCAAAGCCAAGGCGCTCGAGTCGCCAACCGGATCAACGGTTCGTGTGAATTCTCGCGGCAGTAGGGTGCGGAGTGAACAGCGCTGCGCTAATTCATGGCTAGCTAGTCGATACCATAGAGATATCTAACTGGTAACCACCTAGCTCGATTTAGCGGCTGTCCTGCGCCGAGTGGCATATCGCTTGGCGCCAAAAGCTGGCTGATCAGTGCGCCAAGGTCCTATGTGTCCGCCTGGCACAGCAGGTCGTAGATTGCCGGATCCTCGGCAGGAATAATCAGCCCTGTAAAGGTTTTTATGCGCGTTGCTGCCAATCCCAAGACCGCGGCTGGATATACTGCCGTTCGCGAGGCAACGTCGAGCGCCTTAGTTACCCGAAGGAACCGCCAAACAAACATAAGCGGCTCGAAAGATGGCTGCTAACGAACGTCGCCACTACGTCCCCCAGTCCTACCAGAACGCATGGTGTAAGCAAGACGGACCGTCGCAGGGGGGGCGCCTCCACCGATTCCAGTGGAACGCAACCGCTTTCTTGTAGAGCGCGCCCACCCTCATTCCACTAGATGTTTAGACGGGCTCTACTCGCTCGATAGCATGCCGGCCGGCCGCCAGGCCCGTCCGGAGGAGTTCCGCGCATTGCGCGCCTGAGTGGTATCCGACGGTTACGCCCGTAGCGCCGCCTTCATCATCGCGCCGACGTGATCGAACAGGCATTCCGCGGCAGGCGCCACGCCGAGCAGATGGATGCAGGCATGCACCATGCCCGGCAAGCGCTTCTGTTGCACGGCGACGCCCGCGTCGGCGAGACGGCGGGCATAAGCCTCGCCTTCGTCGCGCAGTGGGTCGTACTCGCAGACCAGAATGGTGGCGGGCGCCAGACCACCGAGTCGTCCTGCCCGAAGCGGCGACGCATATGGCGAGGCGTCATCCGCCGGCGCGGGCAGGTAGGCCGACCAGCAGAACTCCATCACATCCCGCGTCAGGTAATAGCCCTCGGCAAACTCGCAGTAGGAGTCCGTGTCCATCGCGCTGTCCAAAGCGGGATACAGCAGCAGCTGATGCGCGATGGCAGGGCCGTTGCGATCGCGCGCCAACAGGGTTGCAGCGGCTGCCAGGTTGCCGCCGGCGCTGTCGCCGCCCACCGCAATCCGCTTCGGATCGATACCGAGTTCCGCGGCCTGGTCGAATGCCCACACCACCGCACGATACACGTCCTCCAGCGGCACAGGAAACTTGTGTTCGGGCGCGAGCCTGTAGTCCACCGACAGCACCACGCAGCCGGTGGCGTTGGCCAAGGCACGGCAAGGGTTGTCGTAAAGCGCCATCGAGCAGAGGACCCAGCCTCCGCCGTGAGCGAACACGATGGCGGGCAGCGGCGCGTCAGCTTGCCGCGATGCCGTCGGCCAGTAACCGCGAATCCTGATCTTGTGGCCGTCATCAGCTGTCATGCTGAACATCCTGATCGCCGCCACTTCCTGCAAGGGGCCGTGCAGCGCAGGCAAGTCGCGTTCGGTGGCATGGCGCATTTGCTCCAGCGACGTAACACCGCCGCTTGCTGGTAACGCAGCGAGGAAGCGAGCGATGTCCACATCAACGGGCATGCGCATGCCCTCCCTGCTCCGCTTCCAGGAACGGCAGCAGTTCAGCCATGAACGCCTCCGGGGCCTCCTCCATGATGAAGTGGCCGCAGTCCGGCACTACCACGCCGCGCAGGTCGATGGCGTTGTCGCGTAGCGTCACCAGCGGCGCGTCGTTGGTCGCGTGCTCCGCGCCGATGGCCAGCACCGGCATCGCCAGCTTGCCCTTTGCGCGTTCGCGGTTCTGTCGCACCGTTTCCGGAATCGCGCGGTAGTAGGCGAAACCGCCGCGCAGACCGCCCGGCGCGGAATAGGCCGCGATGTAGGTGTCCACGGCCACACGGTCGCGGCGATGGGACCACTGGTCGAACATGAAATTCAGGTAGGCGGCCTCGCGCCCAGCTATCAGCGTCTCGGGCAGATCGGCTACCTGGTTGAACATGAAGTGCCACAGGAACTTGTTTTCAGCAGGCGGTGCGAAGATGCTCGGCGCTGGCGCAAGTCCAGGGATCACGGCCTCCGTAAGCGCCAGCCGCGTGATTGCGTCGGGATGGTCGCTTGCCAGCGCGTAGGCCACCCACATGCCCACATCGTGGCCGACCACCTGATAGCGATCATGGCCTAATGCCGCCATCACGCGGTGCAATGTGCGGGCAGTGGTGCCGGTGTCGTAGCCCGTCAGCGGCCGGTCGGAATGTCCCGTGCCCGGCGGGTCGACCGCGACGGCAAGGAAGCCGCGTCGCGCGAGCGCCGCCATCACATGACGCCAGGCGAACCACGTCTGCGGCCAGCCGGGAATCAGCAGCACCGGCTGGCCGCTGCCTGCGGTGACACAGTGCACGCGGTGGCCGTCGATGCGTACATAGGTGTGCGTGTATTGGAAGTCGTCTTGCATGGATGCCTTCGGTGGATGCATTGGATGCGCTGTTGATGTCAGGCAATGCCGAGCATGTTGTCGATCTGCGCCTTGTCGACCGTGGCGCCAGCAAAATCGTCGAAGATGCGCGAGGTCACGCGGATGATATGGCTGTTGATGAAATCCACGCCTTCGCGCGCGCCGTCTTCCTGGTTCTTCAGGCAGCACTCCCACTCCAGCGTGGCCCAGCCCTGGTAGTCGTATTGCGACAGCTTGGAGAAGATCGACTTGAAGTCGACCTGGCCATCGCCCAGCGAGCGGAAGCGTCCGGCACGTTCGGTCCACGACGTATATCCGCCATAGATGCCCTGCCGCCCGCTCGGATTAAACTCGGCATCCTTGACGTGGAACATACGGATGCGGTCGCGGTACAAGTCGATGTAGTCCAGGTAGTTCAGCTGTTGCAGCACGAAGTGGCTGGGGTCGAACAGGATGTGGCAGCGCGGATGGTCGCCAACCAGATCGAGGAAGCGCTCGAAGGTGGCGCCGTCGTGCAGGTCTTCGCTGGGGTGGATCTCGTAGCAGAGGTTGACGCCTTCCGCATCGCAGGCATTCAGCACCGGCAACCAGCGTTTGGCGAGCTCTTCGAAGGCGGCTTCGATCAAGCCTTTCGGGCGCTGCGGGAACGGGAACAAGTACGGCCACGCGAACGAGCCGGAGAAGGTGCCCATCTCAGTCAGCCCGAGTCGGCGCGATGCCTTAGCGGCAAGTTGGAGGCGCGTCAGCGCCCACACGGAGCGCGCCTGCGGATTGCCGCGCAGCGCGGGCGGCGCGAAGTTGTCGCACATCGAATCGTAGGCGGGATGCACCGCCACTAGCTGCCCGAAGATATGCGTGGTCAGTTCGCTGATGACCAGGCCGTGCTCGGCCAACGTGCCTTTGACTTCGTCGCAATATGTCTGGCTTTCCGCTGCGGTCTTCACGTCGAACAGGCGCTCGTCCCAAGCAGGAATCTGCAATGCCTTGAACCCTGTTTCGGCGGCCCATTTGGCGATCGCGGGCAACGTGTCGAACGGCGCTTGCGCGTCGCTGAACTGAGCGAGGTGGAGGCTTGGACCTTTTATAGTTTGCATTGATCTAACTGTCTATTGTTTGTCGATCGACAAATAATAGACGGAGAAAACGAGGACGTCAACCGTGTTCGGCGCCGCGGCGGTAAAATGCACGTCGCAACAGCATTCACTCACGAGCAGAACATGGCCGGACGCCCCAGAGAATTTGATCGAGACCAAGCCCTGAATGCGGCCATGACCGTGTTCTGGGAGCGCGGCTATGAAGGCGCGTCGATGTCGACGCTGGTCGAGGCGTTGGGCCTGGCCTCGGCGCGCATCTACGCGGCGTTCGGTAGTAAGGAAGCGTTGTTCCGAGAAGCGGTGGCGCTATACGAAGCAGGCGAAGGCGGTTTCGCGGATCGCGCCATGCAGGAAGAAGAGTCGGCCAGACAGGCCATCGCCCGCTTGCTCGACGACGCGGCGCGGACCTACACCAAACGCGGTCGTCCGCATGGCTGTCTGGTGGTGTCCGCGGCCAGCAGTTGCGCACTCGAGAACGAACCGGTGGCCGACTGGCTGGCGGAACACCGCCGCCAGCGCACGCAATCCATTATTGACCGGCTGCATGCGGCGGTGGAAAGCGGTGAACTGCGGCAGGACACCGACATCGCCGCGCTTGGCGATCTCTACGGCGCGCTGCTGCACGGCATCTCCGTGCAGGCCCGCGACGGCATCAGCCGCGCCCGTTTGCAGGCGATGATCGGGCCTGCGATGCTGGCTCTGGATGCTGCCGCTGCCCCTGGCAAAACCGTCTCCCAAGGTTGATCCGTAAGAATATAGCGCGGCCTAGCGAATCTTTAGCTTGAAGCGCATGCGTGGACTGGCAAGCCAACAGTTTGTTTTCGATGGCCGCATGCGGCCAGGAAGCTCGAAGAGTCGCCGATCCGAGCCGTGTGAAAAGGCGTACCATCAGGAGGTGATCGAACGCTAGGTTTGTCCGTGCCTGAGCGTGTAATGTCTCCCCAGCCAAGTGGTCCTGCCATGATCCTGTATCACACTGACCCCGATTCCCCGGTCGTCGAGATTTTTGTCGAAGGCAAAATCACTGACCGCGATCTGCGCGAAGCCATCGAGCGCATGCGAGCGGATCTCGAACTGAACGGCAAGACCCGCGTGCTCGAACGCATCGAGCATGTCACCGGCATCGAGCCAAAGGCGCTGTGGACCGACCTGACGCTCGGCGTTTCCTTGGCCCGCAAAATCACGCGCGCGGCCGTGGTGGCCGACGCGGGATGGATCCACGCCTCGATGCATCTGGCGCGATTCTTTACGAAGGCCGAAGTCAAGGCGTTCCACGTCAATGAGTTGGATCAGGCGCGCGCCTGGATCAACGCCTGAGCGCCGCCCGGCGAATCTCGTATCGTCCTAGGCCATCGCCGAGTAGGGCCAGCCCGGCGCCCTTGAACGCGAAAGTGTAACGGGAGCGGAGGTCGTGGAGCTTTGCTCGAGACAGTGAGATAGTGTTAGCCAGGCAGGGGCATCGCGGATCGCGTTGCCCCTGCTGCTGCGAGATCGTCCAGCACTCGCGGGGCAACCCTGGTCGAGACAATGCAGTAAAGGACTGAAGAAAACCATGAGTGCCAGCCTGATCGACTATCAATGTGTCGAGTGGGGCACAGCGGAACAGCGACCACCATTCGCCGGGGATATCCTGCACTGTGACGAAACGCCGCGCTGCCCCGGCGCTCCCCGGCATGCCGGGCGTGGATGCGGTCTACCCGGGCAGTGGCTCTGCTGTGAAGTGGTCGCGGCCCGGCGGCTCGGGCGCATGGTAGTCCGGGCCCACGGCGCACGGAGGGGCACACACCAGTCCCTTAACCATGCGCATACTCCCTGGCACAACCAGGGCGACGTCTGACTGTGAAAGCCTGCGTGCCGTTAAGACTATCCCAGATTCATTGTTGCCGTTTAGCCCGCCGCATGCGGCACCCGGCTTCAAGGGGGCATGCCAAAATGCGGAATTGTGCTTCGCAGAGCATAAAGTGCGAATCCCGGCCGACCCTCCGTGAGGGCAAGGGGCGCGGGCGTCGTGCGGCAGCGTCGTCTCTTCGTACCGGGAGTTTCGCTCGCGATATGCGGCCGGACCGAGCGGTTGCGCGGTAGGCCCTCATCGACAACGCAGACCGAGCGCCGGGCGCGCGCGAGATGGTGGCAGCGGACAGCCTGGCGAAGCTGCCGCCGACAATATCGCCACGTGCACGCCAATCCGATCCCGACTCCCCACATCCATCGCCAGGATGATCGGCCGTAACCGGACAGATGGAAGTCACACGGGAAAAGAGGCGTTTGTCATGAAGTATTCACAAAATTCGACGACATTGCTGGCGAAGCATCCACCCCGCTATTCCCAAAAACTCCGGCGACTCATGCGTTTGAAATGACAGGCAACTCGGCATCGGTCAGCGTGCTTGCGCTGACAGGATTCTTGAGTGGCTTGGGCCTCCTGATTGCGACTGGGGTGGTGCGTGCGCAGTCGCCGGGTACGTCTGGCGGGCCATCACGGTCGGACATGCGTCTCCATGGACCGGCCACCGCTGCCACATTGCCGTTGACGGATGGGCCGGCCATCGGCCGCACGGCCGGGAGAAATGAAAGGTTTTTCGACTTCGACATACCCGCGCTACCCTTGGATTCCGCACTTGACCGCTATGCGGCGCAGTCCAGACGGCCGGTGCTTTTTCGAAGCGAACTCGTGACCGGGCGCATGTCGTCTGCTGTGCAGGGGCGCTTCTTGCCCGAAGTCGCGCTGAACCAACTACTCAAGGGGACCGGCCTCGTCGCAGAACGAGACAATGCAGGGGGAGGCGGCAGTGCCTTTGTCTTGATGGAAGCCGATGAGCACGCCGCGCCGGCACCCTATGCCGGGATCGACGATCTGGTCAGCGATCGACGGTATCCTGGCCAGGTTCAATCCCGCATCTGGCAGGCGCTCTGTAGCGCCCCACGGACCGCCCCCGGGACTTACCGCGCGCTGATGCGCTTTCAATTGAGCGCCGATGGCCGCATCCAAGGGGTGCGCTTGCTTGGCTCGACGGGGGACCCCCAACGTGATGTGGCGCTGATGGAAATCTTGAGAACGATTCAGGTCCCTCCGCCACCGCCGGATATGGCGCAACAACCGTTAACCATGTTGATTGTCCCTGAGGATCACAATGGCAGGCTTCGCTGCGACAGGGGGGCGTCCTAGCTATGTCCGACGACGTGCAGCCGGCCTTGCTGGAGCATTTGGCCAATCGCTACGCCAACCTCAAGCGAAGTCTGGTACGGGTGCTGGGCAGCGATGACCTGGCTGGCGATGCCTTGCACGATACCTATCTGAGGTTGCAGCGCCAGGAGAACCGCGGGCCGATCCTGAGCCCGAGTGCCTATCTGCTGCGCATGGCGGTCAATATCGCCGTCGATATTCAGCGCAGGCAGAACCGCAACTTGTCGACAGACGACGTTGAAGCTCTCATGGAGCTGTCCGATCCCGCACCCGGTCCGGCGCAGGTGGTTGAAGACCGTGCCGAGCTAGAGGCCTTGAGCAGAATCATGGCGCGCCTGCCAGAGCGCCGGCGGCAAATCTTGCTGCTGGTCCGCTGGGAAGGATTGCCGCAAAAGGAAGTGGCCGAGCGACTGGGGGTTTCGATACGCACGGTCGAAAACGAATTGAAGCGCGCGCACGATTTCTGTGCCCAAATGTCGAGCAGACAAAAATAGTTGAGGGATTTGAGCATTGTCATTCGTCTTTACTCGTGAAACGCAATCCGCGCCGAAGCTGCGCGCGGCTCGCCGACGCCATCCAGAGCGCGTTTTCATGGTGGCTTGATTCGATATCGTGAAGAAACCCATCGACCAACATGCCGTCTCCAACGACGTGCTCCAGGAGGAAGCGCGGGCCTGGGTGCGCTTGCTCACCTCGCGTGAAGTCAATGCATGGGATGCGCAAGGATTTCAACGCTGGCTGCACAGCAGCCCGGCCAACAAGGAAGCGTTCAACGAAGCCAAGCGGCTCTGGACTGCGATGAAGCCGGCGGCAGGGGAATTGCTGCGTGCCGATCCGGGGATCGCCGCCGCACACAGCCATGCATTACGCCCCGTGCAGTTGGGGCGTCGTGCATTCATGGGCGCAGCGGTGAGTGCTGCGGCCGTAGCGGCCGTTGCCGCGGTGTACCCACCCCTTGGGGTCTGGCCAGCGATCACGGAGTGGGGAGCGGACTACCGTACCGCCGCCGGCGAGCGGCAGGAAATCGGGCGAGCCGGCAGTGTTCTTGTTACGCTCAACACGCGGACCAGCGTTCGACGACAGATGGACCATGGCGAAATGGTCGGCCTGGAACTCATCAATGGACAGGCCGCCGTCGACCTGTCCCGGGACGGCCAGCGCTTCGTCGTGACGGCGGGAATCGGCCGAAGCGTAGCCGAATCGGGACGCCTCGACGTGAAGTCTCTCAACGGCAAGGTCTGTGTAACCTGTCTTGAAGGCGCCGCGCGCGTGGAGCATCCCGCGGGGATTCGCGCACTCCTGGCTCGGCAGCAAGCCATCTACGACGATCGTATCGTCAGCCCCGTCGCCGGCGCTGATCCGCAGGAAGTGTCGGCTTGGCGCACCGGAGAAATGGTGTTCCGCAGTACGCCGCTTGCCGAGGTGATCGAAGAAATCAACCGCTATCGACCCGGCCGTATCGTGCTGGTGAACACCGCCGTTCGCGACCATCTGGTGAGCGGTCGATTCCTGATTACGTCTCTCGATGCAGTGTTATGGCAAATCGAGCATACCTACAAGCTTGAAGCCACGTCCTTGCCAGGGGGATTGCTGGTCCTGAGTTGAGCCGTCCGGCACGAGGGCTGGCCATTCCACTGCGCAGATACATAGGGTATGGACTGCCCACCTTCTTACGAAGTTCGCCCCTGTAGCCCGGCGACAAAGTGCGAAGCCAAAAAAATAGTTGAGGGATCTGGCGGTAGCCATTCGTCTTGTCTCAGCGAGTTTCTGTTGCCGCTTAATGCGAAGCGGAGCCGAACAAAACTCGAGGGACGTGGCGGCCCGGCACCGGGCGGGCTGCCGTAGCGGAATCGACTCAACTATTGGGCAGGACTTCAGATGAGCACACGCGGGCGCAAGTGCGCAATAGCGAAATCACGACACCTGGCACCGGCGGCATGGCCATTGCGCATGGCGCCGCTGACCCGGGCCGTTGCAATGCTGCTTGCCGCTGGCGGGGTTTGGGGTACGGCGCAGGCGCAGCAGGCATTCAGCAGTGCATGGTTTGCGGCCAAGGGCGCGACGCAGAGCGCGGCGCAGCAGACCGGGCGCCTGCCCAACGGCATGCCGGTGTCGGCGCTGGCGAGCCCCTCGGCCCAGCAGCAACAGGCCAATGCCGAGCTGCAGCGCTCGCTGGCCAACCTGGGTGCGGCCGCGCAGGGCATCGCGGCGATGCAGGCCGCGCAAGCCAGCGCGCGCGCGGCCGCCGCGGCGGCGAACGCCACGGTGCCGGACGGGCTGGCCGAGGGCGGCCTGAAGATCGACACCAACAGCCTCACGCAGGGCTGGATCAACGCCAACGCGCCGGCGCAGACGGTGGCCGGCGGCAAGACGACGGTGGCGATCCAGCAGACCGCGGACCGCGCGGTGCTGAACTGGGAGACCTTCAACGTCGGGCGCAACACCACGGTGGATTTCAAGCAGCAGGCGGACTGGGCGGTGCTGAACCGCGTCAACGATCCGCAGGCGCGGCCGAGCCAGATCCAGGGGCAGATCCGGGGCGACGGCACGGTGATGATCGTCAACCGCAACGGGGTGATCTTCAGCGGCACCAGCCAGGTGGATACGCGCAACCTGGTGGCGGCGGCGGCCAGGATCAGCGACGGCCAGTTCAGCAGCAACGGCATCTACGGGCTGAACGGCACGGCGCCGAGCTTCACCGATGCGCTGGGCAAGGTGGAGGTGCAGGCCGGCGCGCGGATCGCCACGCGCACGCCGGCCACGGTGACGCAGGGCGGGGGCTACGTGCTGCTGCTGGGCGGGGAGGTCGGCAACGCGGGCACGATCGCCACGCCGCGCGGGCAGGCGGCGCTGGCCGCAGGTGACAGCTTCGTGATCCGGCGCGGGGTGGGCACCGACGGCAACACCACGTCGACCACGCGCGGCAACGAGATCTCGCCGCAGTTCGTGGCCAGTGGTAGTGCGGGCAGCGCGGGCAAGGTGACCAACAGCGGGCTGATCCTGGCCACGGAGGGCGACGTGACGCTGGCCGGGCGCGACGTGCAGCAGCTCGGGGTGGCGGTGGCGACCACCACGGCCAACACGCGCGGCACGGTGCACCTGCTGAACTCGGCCGCGGACACGCAGGGGAGGGTGACGCTGGGGCCGGGAGCGGTGACGGCGGTGCTGATCGACGACGACGGCAAGACCACGGCGCTGGACAGCCAGCGCGACGCGCTGATCCAGGACTCGGCGGCGCAGGACCTGCTGCGCGCGGGGGCGGCGTCGGGGCTGTTCGACAACCTGTCGAGGCTGTCGGACCGGCGCGACCAGTCGCGGGTGGAGATCGTCAGCGGGGGCGACGTGCTGCTCCAGGGCGATTCGCTGACGCTGGCCACGGGCGGGCAGATCGCGGTGAGCGCGACGGGGCGCAGCTTCGTGGCCAACCGGGCGCAGCTGGATGTGTCGGGGGCGGTGGGCGTGGCGCTGGCGATGGACACAAACAACGTCAAGGTCAATGTGCAGGGCAATGAGCAGCGCGACGCGCCGGGCAACCGCGACAGCGGGAACCTGCTCAATGCGAACGTGTGGATCGACCGGCGCCGGCTGGTGTACGTGCCGGCGGGCGTGGGCGGCTACGCGACCGAGCGCTGGTACACCGGGGGCGGGCTGCTGGAGGTGGGCGGCTACCTGGGCAACCAGGGACACCGGATCGGCGAGTGGGCGGCGCAGGGCGGCACGGTGACGCTGGGCGGCAAGGAGGTGGTGACGCAGGCGGGCTCGTCGATCAACCTGTCGGGCGGCAGCCTGGACGTGCAGACGGGGTACCTGAGGCAGACGTGGTTCAAGGGGGCGGACGGGACGCTGGCCAACGCCAACAACGCGCCGGCGGGGGTGTTGTACACGGGTGTCTACACCGGCTTCGACGACGAGCATCCGCGCTGGGGCAAGACGGCGACGCAGTCGTATGCGAGCCCGCTGATCGGGCCGCAGCAGGTGCTGCAGAACGGCTACACGGTGGGCCGCGACGCGGGCCGCCTGCAGGTGAGCGCGCCGACGGCGGTGCTCGAAGGCGAGGTGGTGGCCAAGGTGTTCAACGGGGCGCAGCAGACGCAGGCGCGCGCGGCCGGCCTCGCCGACGGCTACAAGCAGGGGCAGTACGCGGTGGCGCAGGCGGGCGCGCTGGCGCTGGGGCTGTACACGGGGCCGGGGCGCACGGGGGTGTTCAACAGCGAGGTGAAGATCGGCACGGAGGTGGGCGTGACGCCGGGCATGGGGGCGGCGGACGCGCTCGACCCGCAGCGGCAGAACACGGTGTGGCTGGATGCGGGCATGTTGAACGGCTTCCAGCTCGGCGCGCTGGACCTGGCCAGCGGCGGCCGCATCGTGGTGAGCCAGCCGCTGGTGCTGGCCGATGGAGGGAGATTGAGCCTGGTGGCGCCGCTGGTGGATATCGACGCGAACCTGACGGCGCGCGGCGGCACGGTGAACGTGTCGAACCTGTTCACGCGCGCAGGTGACCTCTATCCGGGCGCACTGATGACGGCCGATGGTACATCGCAACTGACCCTCGAGGCAGGCAGGGCGATCGACGTGCGCGGGGTGTGGACCAATGCGCGGATGGATCCGGCCAAGCTTGCGGGGCTCGCCTATATCAATGGCGGCAACATCACGATCAACGGCTCGCAAGACGTGACCATCGCCGGCGGCAGCGTGATCGACGTGTCGTCCGGCGCGGCCATCCTCGCAAACGGCAAGACCATGGGCGGCAAGGGCGGCAATGTCACGCTCATCGCCGGCGACGTGTCCGGCGGCGTCGGCGCCGCCACCGGCAATCTGGTGCTGGACGGTCTGATCCGCGCGGCCGGCGTCAATGGCGGCGGCACGCTGACCTTGTCCTCGCCGAACAATGTGCTGGTCGGCGAGAATGCCTCGCTGGCCGGCGGCGTGCTGGCCGCCGGCACGCCGGCGCCGTTGCGGATGCAGCTCACGCGGCCGCTGACCATTGCCGCCGGGCAGCCCTTGCCCTTCACGCTGACGGAGACGCACAACACGCTGCCGCTCGATGTTCCCGTTCCCATCGACGTCTCGCTCTCGGGCGGATCCGGCATACCGACCGCGGCGGACTGGGTCGTCGCGAACGGGATGAGCACTTTGTATGCCAGAGGCGCCGATGGCAACCTCATCTACTATGGCCCCGGTCAGGTGGTGCCGGCCGGGACATTGATCATCGGCGCGTCCGGGTCGGGCACGATCCCGGCCGGTACCGTCATCCCCTCGAGCGTTTTCCCGCAGGGCCTGCAGATCAACCCTTACCGTCTCGTCTATGCCGCCGGCTCGGTGCAGGCGCAGGATATGACCTACCAGGCCGGCACGGTGATTCCACCGGGCACGGCCCTGCCGCAGACGGTGTCGGTGGCGCCGGCCCCGGCGCTCAGCCCCGCGTTCTTCCGCGCGGGCTTCTCCAACTACGACGTCAATGCCGGACTGGGCATGCTGGTGGCGGGCTCCGCCATCGCGCCGGCCATGCCGGTGTACCGGATCGCCGCCGACAGCCTCGTGGCACCCTCGGGCAGCGATCCGTCTGCGGCGATGTCGTTGTGGCTGCCGCCGCTGTATGCCGAACACCCGCAGAGCGCGACGCTCACGCAGCGCGGGGGCGCCAGCCTCACGCTGCGCTCGCAGACCCGCCAGAACGGCATCCTGATGGGCGGCGGGTCGATCATGATGGAGAAAGGCGCCTCCATCGCCGTCGATCCGGGGCAGAGCATCAAGATCGACGCCACCGGGCAGATCGATATCGAGGGCACGCTGACGGCGCACGGCGGCAGCATCAGCCTGGTCAACGAAGCCGACGGCTCCATCGACACCCTGCGCAACTTCGATGCGGCCGGCGTCGGCCGCGGCGTGTCGGTGTGGGTCGGCCCGAGCGCCAGGCTTGATGTCTCCGGCCAGGCCTATGCGGCCGTCGACGCCCAGGGCCGTCCCTATGGCACCGCCTCCGATGGCGGCACGATCCGGCTCAGCGGCGGCACCGCGTTCGTGGTGGTGCGCCCGGGCGCCGAGCTGGACGCCGACGGCACCCGCGTCGTGGTCGATGCGGGTACGGTGAATGCGCAGGCCGCGTCGGGCGGCGCCCTCACGCTGGCGAGCAATGGTGGCGCCATCTCGCTCGATTCGCTGAGCGGGCTCTACCTGGACGGCACTCTGCACGCCGCCAGCGGCGGTGCCGGGGCGAGCGGCGGCAGCCTGTCGATTGCGCTGAATACCCCGCAATTCGATACCAGGAGCTTTGCCAACGGGCTGGCGCCCAGCGGGGTCCTCGTGCCCAGTACGATGACGGTGACGCAGGCGCGTCCGTTGCCGCTCGCGTTGCCGACGGGCACACCGGCGGGTTCAGCCAGTGCGGCTGTCGCAACGTTGCCCTTCGGGCAGGCCGCGGTGAGCGCCGACATGGTCAAGGCGGGCGGCTTCGATGTGCTCGCGCTGAAGTCCGGCGACTACATGCAATTCTCGGGCGACGTCTCGCTCGCGCTCGGCAGGAGCCTGTCCCTCACCGCTGGAGCCTTTACGTCCGGGCCAGTGCCGGCAGGGCCGCCCGATGCTTCCACGCCGGCGGCCACCGGCAACGTGCGGCTGGCGGCGCCCTATATCCTGCTCGGCGGTATGCCCTTCATCTACCGGGATGGATTCACCAGTGGCTCCATCCATAATCCGGGTGCCGCGAACGCGCCGACCGTCGCGACCTTCGAGGCCAATGCCAACCAGATCGACGTGCAGGGGCTGATCGTGTTCTCGGCGGACACCGCCCATTACGACAGCTCGACCTACACCTTTGTCCACACGCCGTCGCCCGGTTTCCGCACGACGCGGCTGGTCAGCCAGGGCGACATCCGCTTCCTGCCCACCACCGTCGACCAGGGGACGATGCTTGCCAGCGCCTGGGACGTCGACCTCCAGGCGGCCCAGGTGTACCCGGCCACCAATGCGAGGGCCACTGTCATCGCGGGGCAGAACAATCCGGGCTACGTGGCGAAGCTGACGATCGGGCGCACCACGCCAGACGTGCCGGACGCTCCCCTGTCCGTGTTCGGCAGCCTCAGCTTCCAGGCGGCCATCATCGAGCAGGGCGGCATCGTGCGCGCTCCCTTCGGCGCCATCACGCTGGGCACCAACTACCCGGCGACGCAGCGCGTGGACCTGCTGCCCGGCAGCCTGACCTCCGTCTCGATGGCAGGCCTGGCCATTCCCTATGGCGGCACCATCGACGGCGTGACCTACACCTACGGCGGCGCCAGCGTGCTGCCCCTGGCCCTCACCGGCTTCACCGGCAACGGCACCTTGCGCTCCGGGCCCGGCATCACGCTGGACGCGCAGGCCGTCAACGTCCAGGGCGGGGCGACGCTGGACCTCTCCGGCGGCGGCACGCTGGCCGGCGCGGGCTTCGTCTCGGGCCGCGGCGGCTCGGTCAACATCCTCACCACGCCGCTGGTCAACGCCAACCCGGCCACGCCGCTGAGCAAGGCGAGCGACAAGGTCTACGCCATCCTGCCGGGCTATGCCTCCGGCTACGCGCCGGTGGCGCCGGAGAACGGCGCCGGCGACCCGGCGATCGGCCAGCAGATCACCGTGGGCGCGGGCGTGCCCGGCCTGCCGGCGGGCACCTACACGCTGCTGCCCTCCAACTACGCGCTGCTGCCCGGCGCCTACCGGGTGGAGCTCGGCGCGGTCGGCGGCAAGCCGCTCGGCGGCGTTGCCGCGGTCGGCAACGGCACCTATGCCACCGCGGTCCAGACCGGCATCGCCAACACCGGTTTCCGCGGCGCCTTGCCGCTGACCGCGCTGATCACGCCGGCGACGGCCGTGCGCCGCTACGCGCAGTACAACGAGCAAGGCTACGCCGACTTCTTCACCGCCAGGGCGGCGCAGTTCGGCGGCCTGCGCCCGCTGCTGCCGGGCGACGGCAAGATCCTGCAGATCGCGTTCGAGCAGCCGGGTACGCCGTCAGGCACCTCCGCGCTGAGTTTCGCGGGGGCCGCGCGGCTGCGGGGCGAAGCGGGCGGGATCGACGGCTCCGTGGCCCTGTCGAACGTGGGCGAGATCGTCGCGGACGGCGCCACGCCGGGGTTCAGCGGCGCCTCGGTCCGCGCCGCGGACCTGAATGCCGTCGCGGCCCCGCGACTGCTGATCAACGGCACGGTGGGCGTGATCAACGGCACGCTGATGTTCCAGGGCGGGCAGGACCTCGCCATCCGCGACGGCGTCACGCTCCAGGCCGGCGAACTGGTGCTGGTCGGCGGGAACATCGGCGTCGGCAACAACGTGACCCTGAGCACCATCGGCCAGGGTGGGACACCGTTCGACTCGGCCTCCACCGGCATGGGCTACACCACCGGCTACGGTACCTCGGTGCTGGCGCTGTCCAACGGCAAGCTGGATTTCCTCGGCTCGCAGGGCAGCGGCGCCATCACCATCGGCGCAGGGTCGCAGCTGTACTCCGAGGGCACGCTGGCGTTTGCCACCAACGGCGGGGTCAACATGGACTCAGGCGCCCGCTTCGGTTCGCGCAATATTGCGCTGGCCATGAACACCATCAACGTCGGCAGCAGCGCCGACATTGCCGCGGCGGGCGTCCAGGCCGGCCTGTTGTTCGACCAGGCGCTGTTCAACCGGCTGGTCAGCGGCGATCTGCCGCGGGGCGTGCCCGCACTGCAGACGATCACGCTGGGCGCGTCCAGCGCGCTCAACCTGTTCGGCAGCGCCGGCCTGGACGCCACCGGCACCGGCGTCAACCTGGTGCTGAACACGCCGGCGATCTACGGCTGGGGCGGGGCCGGCGATCATGCCACCATCGCGGCGGGCAAGATCACCTGGAACGGCATCGCCGGTGCCACGCCGCCGGCGACCGTGGCCGGTGGCCCGGGAACGGGCCTGGGCACGCTGGACCTGGTGGCCAAGGAGATCGACCTCGGCCAGTTCGTGTCGCTGGACAATACCAAGGCCAGCCGCACGGCCTATGGCTTCGGCAACGTCAACCTGAAGGCCAGCGAGAAGATCGTGTCGGCCGGCAACGGTTCGCTCTTCGTCTACCAGGCGGCCAGCGCGGACCCGGGCGCGGTGTTCGGCCAGAGCGGCACGGGCGGCAACCTGACGCTGGCAACGCCGCTGCTGACCGGCATGCAGAAGTCGATCATGGCCTATACGGCGGGCGGGGCGCTGAACGTGGTGGCGCCGCAAGGCCAGGCGCCGAGCCAGGCAGGCTCGACCATCGCGGGCGCGGAGATCGACCTGGGCGGCGACAGCGTCGCCATCGGCAGCACCATCCTGCTGCCGAGCGGCAAGCTGGTGGTGAACGCCACCCACGACATCGTGCTGGACGCCGGCAGCCGCATCGACCTGAGCGGCCAGCCGTCGACCATCCAGCGGGCCACGGTCCATGGCTTCGGCGGCACGGCCACCTTCAACAGCGCGCAGGGCGGCGTGGCGCAGGCAGCCGGCGCGGTGATCGACGTCTCGGCGATCCTTGCGAACGCCGGCGAGATCGCGATCGATGCGGGCAACGGGCGGGTCGCGCTGAACGGTACGCTGAATGGCGGCGCGACCGATGGCCAGGCCAGCGGCGACTTCAGTGCCAGGGCGGCTACCTTCGCCGACTTCGCGGGGTTGAACGCCGCGCTCACCCGGGGCGGTTTCTTCGACGCCCGCAGCTTCACCGCCAGGCAGGGCGACCTCGTGGTTGGCGACGGTGTGAAGGCGCACAGGGTGTCGATCGCAACGGACGGCGGGCAGCTGACCGTGACCGGCACCATCGACGCATCGGGCGCGGCCCCCGGCACGATCCGGCTGTCGGCCGCCAACGGGCTGACGCTGGCATCGGGCGCCGTGCTCGATGCGCATGGCACTGTGCTGCAGGCCGATAGCTACGGGCTGCCGATCGAGGCCAGGAACCGCGGCCACGTGGAGCTGAGCGCGGCCCATGGGGTGCTGACGCTGTTGCCTGGCGCGACCATCGACCTGTCGACGCCGGGCAGCGTGGCCTATGGCGATGTCGTATTGAATGCGCAGCGCGTCGGCGCGACCGCGGCGAGCGCGACCGGTGCGGGGGCTCCGGCCAATGCGACCGGCAACGATGTCGCCATCTCGGCCGCCGGACCGCTCACCATCCGCGGCGCGCGCAGCATCCAGCTCAACGGTTTTGCCACCTATGCGAACGCGCCGGCCGATCCGGGCGATCCCGCCGGCCAGGTCATCACGCAGGGCTGGCTCGATCTCGTCGATCGGGACAGCCAGGTCTTCATGGCCGGCGCGCTCGCCAATGCCGGCCTGCAGGGCCGCATGGCGGGGCTGTCCGCCTATGGCGGCGCCCTGCACCTGCGCCCGGGCGTGGAGGTGGTGAGCGCCACCCCGCAGGGCAACCTGACGGTATCCGGCGATATCGACCTGGCCGGGTATCGCTATGGTCCCGGCGCCGACCGCGATGCCACCTCCGCCAGCTACGGCGCGGGCGAGCCGCTGGCCCTGGTGATCCGGGCCGGCGGCAACCTCGCGGTCAAGGGAAGCATCTCCGACGGCTTCCGGGCGGTCGCGGGCAAGCCGGCGGTCTATGACGGCATCCTGGACATCACCAGCAGTCCCGAGTTCTCTCTCCAGGATGGCTACTGGGGCACGCCGGGCGCCAGCTATGTCGCGTCGAAGGATGTCTACCTGATGACGAGCTGGACGGTGCCGAACGACGACTTCTACAACTACCTCGGCGGCCTGATCGGGTCGGATGGAACCATCTACTACGTCGGCGACACGATTCCCGCGGGCACCAAGCTGTCCGCCTCGGACGGCCTGCTGTTCGAGGCCGGGATCCGTCTGCCGGGTGTCGCGACGACGCTGGTCAGCAAGGGGACTCCTGGCGCGGCCGCCGCGTCGGCCGCGGCGACGATGCTGGCGGCCGGCGCGCCATCCGCGTCGCTGCGCCTGGTTGCCGGTGCCGACCTGGCCGGCGCGGACCAACGCGCCTTGCAGACCGTGCGCGCGCTCAATGGAGGCGGCAATCTCACCCTCAGCGATCCGAGCTACGATGCCTCCTTGAACGGCACCTTCTTCAGCGTGCTGCGCACCGGCACCGGCAATCTCGAATTGCTGGCCGGTGGCAGCTTCAGCGAGGCGACCCCATACGGCGTCTACACCGCCGGCACGCAATCGGCGCCGATCCTGGCAGCGGACGGCAGCAATCCCTACGACATCATCGCCACGCGGGGCAGCGGCCTGCATGCCTGGTACCCGGAGCATGGCGGCGACCTGCTTCTCATGGCCCAGCAGGACGTGACGGGCAGCGTGCAGATCGCCAACAACAATTCCCGCTACGTCGATTCGGACCTGACCGGCAACTGGCTCTGGCGCCAGGGCGGCGGCGCGTCCGCCGATCCCACGGCATGGTGGATCAATTTCGGCGCCTTGACGCAGACCTCCGGCTGGAAGGTGGATAGCTCCATGACCGGCTTCCAGGGGATCGGCACCCTGGGCGGCGGCAACCTGACCGTGATTGCCGGCCGCAATGCCGGCGTGACCGGCAGCGGCTCGACCGGGCTCGACCTCGCGGTGGCCTCGACCGGGCGCGTACTGGCCGACGGCACGATGGCCGCGACCGGCGGCGGCGATCTCATGCTGAAGATCGGCGGCGGGCTCAATGCGGTGTTTCCGACCTCCGTTCAGGTGCCTGACTACTATGGCGCGATCACGAACCTGCGCGGCGACATCAACGTGAATGCCGGTTCCATCGGCGCGCTGGCGGTCGCGCAAGGCGGCATCCTGTTCACGTCGTTCGATCCGCGCGCGGTCGAAGCCAACGTCTTCAAGCGCTCGGCGAAGACGCCCGGTCCCACGGTGACGCCAGGCGACGGTGTCGTCAACATCGCCACGCGCGGCGACCTGGTGATCGCGGGTGCCGCCGATGCCGGCATGGGCACCCCGGTCGATCAGGCCGGCATTCCCTATCTGCTGCGCAACGCGGACGGGAGCACGACATTGGTCCCGAATGGCGGTACCTCCGCATTCACCCTCTGGACGCCGGGATCGGCGATCCGGCTGTATTCCGCCGGTGGCGATGTGGCGCCGTTGCAGGGCGGGACCGCCGGCAACAACGTGCAGAACAGCAACGGTTTCTATCCGGGCACGCTGATCGTCGCGGCTGCCAACGGCGATATCCGTTTCGCCGAGCCGTTGCCGGGCCTCTCGTATCCGGTGCTCGAGCTGGTACCGTCGCCGCGCGGCCAGCTCGAACTGCTGGCGGCGGGCTCCATCTATGGGTCGAGCCAGGTGGTGGCCATGTCCGGCGCCGACATGAGCACGCTGGCGACGCCTTGGCGCCCGGTCTTCGAAACGGCGGTCGGTGGCGGAGGCACGAACAATGCCAGTCCGACGTCGGCCTATCTCGGCTTTACGCGCAATAGTCCGATCGCGTTCGGGCCGGATACGCCGCTGGGGCCGCTGGGAAATCTGCATGCGGCCGACGATCAGCCGGCCCTTGTCTATGCCGGCAAGGATATCGTCGACCTGGCGCTCGGGCAGGTACAGAATCCCTCGCCGGGGTTCGGCCCGGGCTCCTTCCAGCCGTTCCCGACGACCTGGTATGCCGCCGCCAAGCCGTTCCAGGTCATTGCCGGCCGCGATATCGTCGGCACGGGTACGACGCCGAGTGCCTACCTGAACCTGAATGAGGATGACATCACGCTGATACAGGCCGGCCGCGACATCTTCCGCCAGTCCGTGACGATCGCCGGGCCGGGCCTGCTCCAGCTGCAGGCCGGGCGCAACCTGTACCAGGGCTATGACGGCGCGCTGACGAGCGCGGGCGATGTCGTCAACCCGTCGAACAAGTCGGGCGGGGCCGGCATCACGGTGCTGGCCGGTGTCGGCGCGAACGGCCCCGACTACGCGGGCTTCGCCAGGCTGTACTTGGACGCGGCGAACCAGTTGAACGCAGGCACGCCGCTGGCGGGCAGCGGCAAGGTGGCGCATGCCTACGACGCAGAACTGCTGGCCTGGCTGCAGCAGCGCTTCGGCTACAAGGGAGCGGCGGCCGATGCGCTGGCGTATTTCCTGGCGCTGCCCGGCGAGCAGCAGGGCGTCTTCGTGCGGCAGGTCTACTTCCAGGAACTGCTGCTCGGCGGGCGCGAGTACAACGATCCGGCGAGTTCGCGCTACGGCAGCTACCTGCGCGGGCGCGAGGCGATCGCGACGCTGTTCCCGAGCGCTGACGCGCAGGGCAGGGCGATCGGCTACCAGGGCGACATCACGATGTTCAGCAGCATCACGGGTTCCAAGACGGTGAACGGCCAGGCGGTACCCGTGACGACGGACGCCGGCATCCACACCAACTTCGGCGGCGACATCCAGATGCTCAACCCGGGCGGCAAGACCCTCATCGGCGTGGAGGGCGTGCCGGCGGGGACCGGCGCGGGCCTGATCACGCAAGGGGCGGGCGATATCGCCCTGTACTCGAAGGGTTCGATCCTGCTGGGCCTGTCGCGCATCATGACCACCTTCGGCGGCAGCATCCAGGGCTGGTCGTCGGAAGGCGACATCAACGCCGGCCGGGGTGCCAAGACGACCGTGCTGTACACCCCGCCCAAGCGGGTCTACGACGGGCTGGGCAATGTCACGGTGTCGCCGAACGTGCCGTCCTCGGGCGCGGGCATCGCCACGCTGAGCCCGATTCCGGAGGTGCCGCCCGGCGACGTGGACCTGGTGGCGCCGCTGGGCACCATCGATGCCGGTGAGGCGGGCATCCGGGTCTCGGGCAATGTCAACTTCGCGGCGCTGCAGGTGGTCAACGCGGCCAACGTGCAGGTTCAGGGGAAATCGACAGGGCTGCCGGTGGTCGCCACCGTGAATGTGGGGGCGATGACCAATGCCAGTTCGACGGCGTCGCAAGCTGCCGCCGCTGCGCAGGATGCGATGTCGCGTGACCGCGCGGCGCAGCGGCAGAACCTGCCTTCGATCTTCACGGTGCGCATGCTCGACGCTGGCACGGAGTCGTCGTCGCCCGCTGATGGCGAGAGCAGGAAGGTGCCCGCTGGCGGCCTCCAGTCCAGCGTGCCATACGATCCGGCGAGTCCAGTGCAGTTCGTCGGCCTGGGCGGGCGGTTCAATCCTGCCCAGCTGGAGCGACTGACCGACGACGAGCGCCGCAATCTGAAACAGATCCGGTAACAGCTGATCCAGCGGCATCCGCGTCTATCGTGGCATCGCCTTCTCCAACGCCTCTCAGCGTTCGGCATTACGTCGTCGAGGCGGGAGCGTTGGCGCTGGAATCGCCCGTGCGGTTAAGGACTTCATAGTGGAACACGGTGACAGACGTCTCATGGATACGAGCATTCCGCATTGCGTCAAGGCTCTCGGGACAACTGGCGACGCGACCGGTGCGGCCTCCCATGCCGGTGAGTCCGGGGTCGTCCTGCGCGACTTCCTGGTATTGAACTATGACCAGCTCCGTCGACGCCTGACGCGCCATGTCGGGTGCCCCGATACGGCGTGCGACAGCCTGCAGGAGGCGTGGCTGCGCCTGGGGAGCGCGACCCTCCCGGACGCGGTGCGCAGCGCCGAGGCTTACGTGTATCGCGTCGCTTGCAACCTCGCGACGGATCAGCTGCGCGACCGCCGTATGTGGCCATCGCTGACCGATGCAGACACCTTGTTCGAGCATCTTGCCGACCATGGACCGGGGCCGGAAGCCGTCGTGGAAGCGCGCTCGGATCTGGCGGCGCTCGATCGTGCGCTGGAGAACGTTCCGGGCCGTCACCGGCGCGTGCTGGTGGGCTTGCGCCTGGAGGAACTCACCCGCGAGGAAGTGGCTGCACGCCATGGCATTTCGCTGCGCAGCGTGGATACGGTGCTGCGTCAGACCCTGGACTACTGTGCGACGCAGACCGGGCGGCGCGCCGTCGGGGGTGTCAACACGCCGCGGCGCGCGTTGCTGCAGGCGAGAAAGAGGGACTGCGGTGCCTATGCATCGGAAAAGGAGACGCCAACCGGGGCGTACTCCGCGCTTGTGGATACCGCCCATTCCTTATGCACGGTCGAATAACGGGAGACGAGGCGCGCGTCGCGCCGCAGTACGAGGTCGACTTCCCGGCCTCGCCGCGACCGAACGGGGACGAGACCGCGCCAAAGCGGCGGCTGACCAAGCGGCAATGCGGTGGTTTTCTGCGCTGGCGATGGAGGGATACCATCATTCAACGTGCGATCGGCGCTGGTCATTGGGCACGGCGGTCCGGAATTGAAGTCGACGTGGATCAGGTGGCCACCGCCGCGCATGCAGCCTTCCGCTTTGTGCCGTTGGAATCGGGCTCTATGAGCGGTCAATCATGGTTGTCAGCCGGATTCGGAAATCATCGCGGGATACGCCTCGCTTCGGCCAGGATCCAGTCGCGCACGATCCCCGCGTGGGGACTGACAGGGTCGCTGCGCGCGATCAGCCAATATGCGTAATTGACCTCGGTGTGGACGTTACGGGTAGCGCGCGTCAGTTTGCCTTGCTCCAGCAGTGGCCGCACCAGTTCCAGCCGGCCCAGCGCCACGCCTTGGCCGGCCAGCGCGGCCTGCACAACCTGATCGTACTGGTTGAAGCGCAAAAACCCTTTCGGCTTGTGCTTGCCCGCGCCTGCGCCGCGCAGCCAGGCTGGCCATTGCAGCCACGGTCGCGACACGTCGTCGAATTCCAGCAGCACATGCCGCTTCAATTGCAAAGGGTCTTCGATTGCGGTCGCGCCCAATGACGGATGGGCGACCGGCACCAGCGCCTCGCCGAACAGGCGGACAGCACCGTCCGGGGCATCGGTTTCTTTGCAGTAGCGTAGCGCAAGGTCGATGTTCTCCCGTTCCAGGTCGACAAAGCGGTTGCCGGCGGCAACGCGTACGTCGACCTCGGGCGCGGCGAGCTGGAATCCGCCCAAGCGCGGCAGCACCCACAAGGCCGTGACGCCGATGCTGGCACTGATCGTCACTGCATGCTGGGCGGCGGTCGGGCGCAGGGCGGCGAGGGTCTCGCCCATCTGATCCAGCCACGCGTCGCTGCTGCGGAACAGGCGCCGGCCTTCGTTGGTGAATTCGATGCTGCGATGGCCGCGCACAAACAGGCGGTAGCCAAGGAAGGCTTCCAGCGCCTGGATCCGCCGGCTGAGCGCGGATTGGGCCAGGCACAGCTCTTGCGCCGCAAGGGTGATGCTCATGCTGCGGCCGACCGCGACAAAGCTGCGGATCAGGTCCAGCGGGGGCAGGTCGAGCAGTCGGTTTGACATTCTAGCCAGGTATGTGCGTATGGGCTTGCGCTCGCCGCTGTCGGATTATGCCGGATCAACCGGTTCGATTGTTGACGCTACACATGCTCTGCGGGCATGTGAACCGGTCCATTTTAACGTTTGAGGGCAGAGCCGGATTCAGGTTCAATGGGGCGGAACACGATCATGCGTGGCGATGCCCTTGCCAGACGAGCGTGCCCTCCCGACGGGCTGGCTGGCTTTGGGGGCCGAGCAACTGGCCCGGACCTTGTCTGCCCGGGACGCGGTTGCCCAGGCGCGCGCCGTATCGGGATTTTTGCCTCGCGGCGTAGCGAGCTTACCGACTCCACTTCTTGAAAGCATGCAAAGCCAGATAGATAAAGCAAGGCGTTTCGTTGAACTGCACAATCAATGTTTCATCATTCCCAATCCCTGGGATCGGGGTTCCGCGCGCTTGCTGGAGTCACTGGGATTCGAAGCGCTCGCGACCACCGGCGCGGGTTATGCCTGGTCCAGAGGCAGCGCCGACCTGAGCGTGGGACGCGCCTCGATGATGGCCTATCTGCGCGACCTCTGTGCAGCGACCGACTTGCCGGTCAGCGCGGATCTGCAGAATGGCTTCGGCGACGCGCCTGAAGTCGTGTGTGAGTGCATTGCCGAATCGGCGCGGACCGGCATCGTCGGCGCGTCGATCGAGGATGCAGGCAGCGACGCCGCGCAGCCGATTTATGACATCGGCCTTGCCACGGAGCGTATCCGGGCTGCGTCGCAGGCGGCCAAGGCGCTCGGCTTTCCGTTCACGCTGACCGCGCGGGCAGAAAACTATTTGCACGGCCGCCCCGATCTGAAGGACACGATCCGCAGGTTGCAGGCTTACCAGGACGCCGGCGCAGATGTTTTGTTCGCGCCGGGACTCAGCTCGGCCGACGATATCCGGGCCGTTTCAAGTTCGGTGGATCGGCCACTGAATGTCATGATGGGGATGCCGGGTTCGCCGCTGAATATGCTTCAGCTCGAAACGCTGGGTGTGCGCCGGGTGAGCGTGGGGGGATCGCTGGCCAGGGCCGCCTATGACGCGCTGATGCGCGCGGGACACGAATTGCGCGCCGAAGGCACGTTCCGGTATGCGCAGACCGACCTGACATCGACACGATTGAACGCAATCCTGGGGCGGGACTAGTTTCTGAAGACTGGGAGTAGACCTTGGCCTTCGAGCCACCTCGAAGTCCAGCGCTTTCAGAAGACGGCATACCGCGGGATCCGGCGCTGCCCCAAATCTCTTCACCTTCACCATGTCAATCGAAATCGAACGCGCGCAAGCGATCACCTGGAGGTCGGCCTCGGCCAGGCCGTGCCGGGCCATCCGGATGCGGATCCAGGTGATCGCTTGCGCGGGACTTATATGGAGGACACACTGCAGGCGTGGTTCGCGTGTCCGCCGAAACGTGGTCGGATCCAAGTCCATTGGACGGCGCGCGGGGTGGCCGGCATCGGCCTATGGGCGGGTCATGTATCAATATTGGGATTGATAAAACCCAATTTGGGAGGCGAAACAAGCCTGGCGTGGAAAGCGATGAGGCGAGACTGCTCTCTGCAAGTCGACCAGAAGTGGCTCCAATCGTGACAGGGAGGCGTCGAATCGACGACCGGACATCGCTGTTGCGATCTGGGGTAATCGAATGGAAGGGACTTCCCCGTCCCGAGGTTGCGGCGGAAACCGGTCTTGGCTGCCGTCGCGTACCCCTCAGACTAATCTGTGAACTTCGTTAGCGCATCTGCCCGTCAATCTGCTGCCGTAGACGCTTTTCCTCCTCTTGAAGCTCAGGCGTAAAGGCCTCGCCAAAATCCGCAGGCTCAAAGAAAGGCCGAATCTCGATCTCTGAATCACTCACCATCGGATTCGGGCAGCGTTTTACCCATTCAATCGCTTCGTCCATCGATTGAACTTGCCAGAGCCAGTACCCGGCGATCAGTTCCTTGGATTCAGCAAATGGGCCGTCAACGACGGTTCGGTCCTTCCCTGAAAACCTCACGCGTGCGCCTGCCGAACTCGGCTTCAGCCCGTCGCCGCCTTGCATGATCCCAGCCTTCACCAGTTCCTCGTTATATTTGCCCATCGCCGCGATGAGTTCCATGCTTGGCATTTGCCCTGCTTCGGATTCGGGGGTTGCCTTGATGATGACCATTACACGCATTTGGTTTTCTCCTTTGAAGACGATAGTGTTTGGAGGCAAAGGCGCCTCCAGTGACTACGACGAATGATCGTGCGGGAAATCGACATGCGCAAGACACAACTTCGCAGGTTTTGGGGTGATCGTCCTTTCCCTGCAGATTGATACGGTTATGAGTCAGCCCCGAGCCCTTTGTTGGCGTGGGCTGTAGCCCATTCGCCTGACCTTATTGCGGCCATCCGAGCACTTGTCGTACAGTTTTGTCCCGAACGACACCAACGAAAAGTGTAGATATCGGCATTTTCGTATCGCTACGCTGGCAGGGAAGAGTTGCCCGCCCGCTTGACCGCCGCCGCGCGGCTATCGCCCAGGCGCCGGTGACGCGCACCAAGTTCAAGCCCGGGCCGGCCTGAGAACAGGGGCGGGGTAGCAAATTGTCCACCGCTCTCCGGGATAAGCCTGTGAACATACCGCGCGGGGGCGGACGGCCGATGGTCACCGTAGATTTGATTGAAATTTGAGCAGCGAAGGACGCCAGGTCCCCTCCCGCGGGCGCGGATTTCCACGGCAGCCATCCCCGGATCAATCTTGAAGTCCAACGCGATCAGAAGACGCTAAAGCGCCGGATCTGGTACCGCCCCAAATCTATTCACCTATACACCATGTCGATCGAAATCGAGCGCGCGCAAGCGATTACCGGGGTCCGCATCCAGATGGCCCAGCATGGCCTGAGTTTCACCGACTTGCAGGCCGCCGGCTGCTTCGGCGAGGCGCGGTCGCTCCCAGCGCCTGGGGCGGTGCGCTACCGCGACGCTCAGGGGCAGGGCAGGGCTGGGACGGCCGCGGCGCCATGCCGGACTGGTTGCAGCGGGCGGTCAATGCCGGACAGACCGTGGAGTATTTCCGTGCGCCCATCGCCAGGGTAACGGGGCGCGCCGTGAAGGGAAGTTCCGATTTGAAATCAAACGGTTAACCGGGGGTGCGGCGGATCTTTAACGAATAGCGGCCAACCCTCTTGTCCGGTGCCGGCGGGAGCCGCGATTCTAGCAGCCGTCGTATCGATCCTCGGCGTCGGGATAATCCAAAGACAATTCCGCACAGATTTCCGTGATTTTCCAACAGACAGCGGTACGCCCTCTCCCTAGACTCTGGGGCTCGATCAAGAGGATCACGGGTGAATCGAATGCTTGGAAAGTCTTTATGGGCCAGCGCCGTTTTTACCGGCTGCATCGGTTGCGCGGGTGCGCGCGCCGAGAATGTCTATACCTTGGGACTGGGCGCTGGCGTGGCACCGCTATACGAAGGCAGCAACGAATACCATCCCATCTTCGCGCCGCTGTTCAGTGCCGAATTCAGCAATGGCATCTTCATCAGTCCGTTGCGAGGGGGGCTGGGCTATGGCCACAAGTTCTCCAACGGCATGTTTGCTTCGCTTGCCCTCGACTATGATGAAGGCCGCAGTGACCGCAAGCGCCTCGATATGCCGGGTTCCGATTACCTGAAAGGCATGGGGAGAATCCCGGGGTCCTTCATGGGGGCATTCCAGGTCGGCATGCCGATCTATGGCGACGCCACGCTGAGCGTCACGCTCGACGTGCCGCTGACCCACCGGCAGCGCGGCCTGAGCGGCCATATCGATCTGGAGGTGCCGATATTTGCGTCCGGACGCCACCAGGTGACCTTCAGCCCCAGCCTGCATTTCGGCTCGCGGCGCTATACACAGACGTTCTTCGGGGTGACCGACGCGCAGGCAGCCAGCAGCGCCTTCCGGCCCTATGCCACGAAGGCGGGATTCGATCGTGCCAGTCTCTCGCTGGCCTGGACTTACGAAATCTCGCGCACCTGGTCCGTCAACAGCGTGCTCGGGGTGAGCCGGCTGCTGGGCGATAGTGCGAACAGCCCGATCGTGCAATCGAAGCAGTCCTACTTCGGGCTGACTTCTCTCAACTACAGCTTCTGACTGGCACTGACTCGCTGAGACAAGACATGACGCCGCGTATCCCTATCCTGATGTACCACCAGATCGACGCACCGCCGCCCCGGGGGACGCCGATGCGCATCTGCGCAGCAATGGTGGCGGATCAGGCGCCAACACGCGCCGTGAAGTGAAGCGCTATATCTCCTGGCCCGGTCACGCCTTGTCAAGCAGCCGTAGCCTTCTCGCCTCAGCAATCGCTTGACCGCGGCGCGCCACACACAGCTTATTGAATATCGACTTAAGGTACCACTTGACCGTATCAACGCTGATGCTCAGCGCTCGCGCGATCTCTTTGTTTGAGTGCCCTTGATCAATAAGTTTGAGAATTTCGATTTCGCGACCTTTCAATCGATCATCGAAGGGTAGCTTTGAATCGTCACCTGCATTTGGCCTAGGAGTTGGCTGCAGCATTGACACCTGTAGCGGCAGACCTCGAGCAGGTGCTCTGCTAGCCGCGAGTAGTTGGTTTGCTGCAGCGCCGACATCGGAGAGCGCGTCGGATGACCCCTGGTGACGGCGTGCTTTCTCGCGTAGCCGTTCCAGAAGCCCGATGACGCGCTGTCCCTCGTCCAAGAAGACTCGAACGAAGCCGAGCGATACCCCTTCTGTTACCGCTCTTGTCAACACGTCTTCCGCCTCGGATTCATTTCCAGAGAGACTGAGCGCAATAGTCAGCAAGACACTCACTACGATCTCGTGATACATACGTCCAGTTGCTCTGGCGCGCTCAGATTGGATGCGCAGGATAGCGATTGCCTGTTCCGGATGACCCTGCTCACAGAGTAGACGAGCTCTCGCAACTTGGAGGGCATCCCAAATTTGCCCCTCTATCCCTGCAGCCGGCGGCTCACCGTCGTATTGCTGGAAGTGCGAGCTGTCCAGTATCTGCTCAGCTGTGTGAATGTCTCCAGCCAAGAGGCTGATCCGTGCCTGCTCGCAGGCAACGGCCACACCGAGGCGAGTGAGTCCCACATGCTTGGCTGTTTCCTGACCTTCCTTGAGGATAATGCTTGCGGCGCCGCGATCACCCTTCAGAACCATCAACCTGGCAGAAGAAATGAAAGTCGCTATATAGAAGTCAACAACTCCGCCTTCGAATCCAAGTACTCGGCTGTCTTGAAGGAGCTGTTCCGCTTCTTCAAGCTCATTCATCTCGTATTTCACTTGACCTAAGAGGGAACCTGAAAGATGGGCGGCATGTGATTCTTTTCCGGCGGTTTTTTGAGCCAGTACAAATGCGTCAAGAAAATTCTTCTTGCCTAGGGGAAGGCTTCCGGACCAGTAGGCTGCGATACCGGAGAAACAGCGACCATATACCGCACTGAATAGCCCCTGGGCACGGTCCTGGAAATCGCGCGCCCAAGTTTGCAATGGCGGAACCTTGTCAAACTGGAAAGTATGGATGTATCGATAAGTCAATATATTGGCTGCGACCCCAACGACCCAGGGTGGGTATTCGGAGCTGGATTCAAGGCATGGTTGGACCATTAGCTCCACATCATCAATTTCGTCCGCATATATAGCAATGCAGGCGCGAATGACATCAGATTCATGAGTCAGAAGCTTTTTTTCTGAGGGAGTAGCATTGGCTGCAACTCGTGCAACATGCGATAGTGCCTCCTCTGCCGCGTGAGGATGATGTGTGAGGCAGTTAGCCCACGCTATTGCTGTCTGGAGCAGAGGTCTGTCGACAAGCAGGTCTTTCGGCAGTTGGCTCACGAGGCCGAGGAGGGAGCCCATATAGCTGTTCTGCACCAGCGACATCGCATCTCTTTCAACCAGCTCGATCGCACGATGCTTCTCACCGGCGGCCAATGCATGACTCAGAGACTCCATGGTCTGCCCATGCAGAGAAAACCAGGCTGAGGCGGCAAGATGAAGGGACGGGATCAGTGTGGGAAAGTCTCTCTCCAGTTTTCGCTGCAGGAACCTGGCGAACAAGTGGTGATAACGGAACCACTGCCTATCCTCATCCAAGGGCAGCAGAAAGAGATCCTGCCGTTCAAGTACATCCAGGATGTGTGCGCTGTCCTGCCGCCCGGTGACCGCGTTGCACAGCCCAGGAGATAGTCGTCCTAGCAATGAAGTCTTGAGCAGGAAGTCGACCATGTCATTGGGCAGGCTGGCCAGCACATTTTCGGCGAGATATTCACTGATATCGCGAGGTGTGCCGGAGGCCCAGTGTAGGAGGCTCTCCCGGTTCCCGACACGTCGCAACGATATTGCCGCCAGTTGAAGTGCCGCGACCCATCCCTCGGTGCTGCGCCACAACGTCGCTAAATCCGCTGGGCTAAGTTCGAGCGCCTTGGTATCGGACATAAACATGCTCGATTCTTCATAGTCGAATCTCAGATCCGTGGCATTGATTTCGATGAGTTCGTTTTGTACCCTGAGCCTCGCTAGCGGTAAGCCAACCCGAGTCCGGCTTGCGACGATCAGATGGAAGTTAGGTGGAACGCGTGAGAGGAAGAGTTCCAATGCCTCATGAATCTTTGGCTCGCTGATTAGGTGCCAATCATCCAAAAACAGCACGAATTCCTGGTCGTAAAGCTCGAATTCATTAATGAGACTACCCAGGACGAATTCTGTGGCATTGCCAGGATTCGATTCAATCACTTGTGCCAGACCGGAGCCGATATCCGGCTCAACGGTGCGGATGGCTTCGACGACATAGGCAAGAAGGCGCTCAAGGTCGTTGTCCGACGCATCTACAGAGAGCCAGGCAACCACTGCGCCCTCTTGTGAAAGCCGTGCGTACCATTGTGCTGCTAGCGTTGTCTTGCCAAAGCCGGCGGGGCCGTGGATCAATACCAGCTTATGGGCCAGTGTTTGTCCGAGAATCTCCACAAGACGCGCGCGTTCTATCAGCTTCGCCTTATTGAAGGGCGGTTTTAGCTTTGTTGTAACCAGTGGGCTTTGGCGGATTCCGACATTCTCTTCCTGACTGGGGTTTTCCACACCCGTCGTCGTGGGCGGAAACTTGATTGCACGTTCAGTCATGAGGTCTGTCTTCTGTCTTGCATGCGAGGGAAATCGACCGGCGACTGACGTTTCATTGTTGATGCTGCAGGAGAGATATGAGCTCTAACGTGCACATCGCCGACGGACTGGCGGGCCTTGAGCGGGGCGCTGACATTCAACTTGCCTCCGATGCAGTAATTTTTGTGGGGCCATGCTGCGATGCGGCATTTGGGGCCTGGTTCCCTAACTATAAATCACCCCCAGAGTCCGCAAAACCCCAAGCTGCCGCGCTCATGCCCAACGCTGCTTGACCACCTTACGCCGCCGTTACCCGTGTGAGTGGTGAAGTCTTCCTCGGTGGCGAAACATACCATTTGCGCGCGCTGACGATGGACTGGCCTGAGCACTTTTACGGTGATGCGGAGAGCACATGCGGGCGCTCGCAGTTAGTACAGCCGCGGAAATGGTGCGTTCTGGCAAGGATTCTTCGAATATACAAGCACCTTGCAGGCTGAAGTTGATGCGCTGTGCTGGCGCCAGCTACCATGTTTGGCGCTCCACGGAAGCGCACAAATCCAACTGAGACCTGCCGTCGGCAGTCTTGCGGAGGTTGCCGCCGCGCTGCTTGATACCTGACCCGGCTCTGCCGGGGGAGGCGCGCGCCAGTTCCAGAATTTGGATAGCCGAGGCCGCTTCCATTCCACCCCTATTTCTCACCATTTCTACCCGATTGGGCGGTGAGGCATTGATCGTCCCTGAATACCATGAGGACAGAGAACCTGGTGGGCGTTATGCAGCGATAGTAACGGAATAAATCATGTCTAAAAACAAAAAAATCCCAGGTTCAGGCAGGCGAATCTTTCAATAGCAAGAGGTTGGACCATGAGAATCGGGCGCAATCATAGCGCTGCACGGCGATGGCCAATCAATGAGGTGACGCCAGTGAGGTGGGACGTTGCGACTCAGGAGGGTGTGCTGTCCGCAGCACCAGTACTACCCAATGTATCCAGCTGCACCACTCTTTTAGGTGGTGATCCAATCCGCCGCCAGCTCTAACCTACAGTTGTCCGGCTGAAGTATCAGACTCTGGTCGATGAGAAGTGAACGACATACGCAGGAGACAACCAGAATGCCCACCAGAGCTTTAGAGCAGATGTTCTCGCGACCGGAGAATGACGGCCGCGTCATGTCCGCTTGGGAACGATTCCAGTGCGGCCGCGAAGCCGATTCGAGCACCCTCCGGCGGCTGATCGACGACTCATGGCGCCGCTGCCAGCAAGCCAGCGTCAACCCGGACCGCGCCAACGCCCCGCTACCGATGTCCGAGGACAAGCTGCATCTACTGCGGGATCAATGCGCCGAATTGCTCGGCGCCAGCACGCCGGTGATGGCACTGGCGCGAGATTTCCTGACTGAGACTGGTACGGTGATGGTCCTGACCGATGCCCGCGGCACGGTTCTGAATCTGGAGGGCGATACCTCAACGCTGGGCGCCGCGGAGAACGTCCATCTGATCTCGGGGGCCGACTGGAGCGAGCCGGCCTGCGGCACCAACGCGATCGGCACAACGCTGGAGATCGGGCAGCCCGTGCAGATACATTCGGCAGAACACTATTGCGAGGGTATCAAGCGCTGGTCGTGTTCCGCTACGGTGATCCGCGATCCGCTCGACAACAGCACGCTGGGGGTGCTCGATGTGTCGGGTCTCACCACGTCGTACAGCCGCCACGCGCTGGCGCTGGTGGTATCGACGGCGGCGCGCATAGAAGGAAGGCTGGCGCAGTCCGAGTTGGACATCCGCTGCAGCCTGCTTGAGGCTTGCATCGAGCGCGTTACGGACAATATGAGCGATGGCGTTATCCTGTTTGATCGCAGAGGCAGGGCAATCAAGGCCAACGGTCTCGCTACGCAGATGCTGACCGAGCTGGGGCGCGCAGATGGTCGCCCTGCAGGACCGCGGCTGGCCGAGATCACGATCGGTGGCAACGGCGTGCCGATCACGCTGCCGGCGTGGGCGAGTCGTGACTGGCTGGAGCCGGTGATGGTTAGCGGGAGACAGGTTGGGGCGCTGCTGACACTGCCCTTCCGCCAGCGCGTGCGCGGCACGGCCTGGTCGGTTTCTGAGCCGGTGGCTGCGTCGTCCGACCGCTCATTTGAGCGCGTTATCGGCCACTCCGCGGCGATTCGGCAGACCATCTCCCGAGCCAGGCATCTGGGAAAGTCACGCGTGCCGGTGCTGCTGCTCGGCGAAACCGGGGTCGGCAAAGAGGTGTTTGCGCGCGGCATCCACGAAGCAAACGTGGACAAGAGCGCTCCATTCGTGGCACTGAACTGTGGCGGCCTCTCTCGTGAGCTGCTTAGCAGTGAGCTGTTCGGCCATGCCGAGGGTTCGTTCACTGGCGCAAAGCGCGGCGGGATGATTGGCAAGATCGAAGCAGCCGACGGAGGCACGCTGTTTCTCGATGAGATCGGTGAGATGCCGATCGACCTGCAGCCGCATTTTTTACGCGTGCTGGAGGAAAGCGAGGTTTATCGCCTTGGCGAGAACAAGGCTCGCAAGGTCAGCTTCCGCCTGATCGCGGCCACGCACCGTGATCTGCGCAGGCAGATCAGCGATGGCCACTTCCGGATGGACCTGTTCTATCGTATTGCGGTCACCAGCATCAACATCCCGCCATTGCGTGAACGCGCCGATGATATTCCCTTGCTGGTCGAGCACTACCTGAAACTACTGTCGCGGCAACACGGACTCGAGTCTGTGCAGGTGACGCCTGGCGTGCTCGAGCTGCTCCAGCACTATGCTTGGCCCGGCAACGTGCGGGAGTTCAGGAATGTGATCGAGAACATGCTGTTGACGGCGGGCACTACCCTGATCACCGAGGCAGATCTGCCGGTGGAGCTTTTTCAGACCCAGGTTGGCGAGCGCGAGCGAATGGCTGTCAATAACGGCCGTCGGCCGCGTGTCCTGACGCGCCTAGAGGCAGCCGAGCGGGGGGCGCTGTACGAGGCCATCCGGCAGTGCGAGGGCAACATGACTGCCGTGGCGCGTCACCTGGGGATCGCCAGAAGCACCCTATATCTCAAGCTCGAGCGCTTCGGTCTTGACGGCGTAGTTGATGAGTTGCGCAGCAGCTCGTCCGGTGGTCAAGTCATTCCGGGTAAGCCACCGGGTTACTTTGCGGCCAGCTTCGCCTCGTAGGCTTGGGGCGATCGATCGCATGGGCGTGCATGCAAACGCACCGGATTATGGATGCCCGGCAATGTACCAGGTGATATCACGCCGGGCCTCGGCATAATTCGCATACTGCCGCTGCCTCTCCATCTTCGGATTCAGCAAGCAGCGTTCAATAACGGAAGGCCCAGCATCCCTTGCAGTTCGTACTGCAAACGGTCGCGCGGCGCGCTTGCATCGCCTGGTACATCCGGCCCTCGGTGGTGCAGATCTGCGCGACATCCGATACTCGGGCTCTGTATTGTTCTGGCCAATCGCACTGCCGATCAATTCCATTCTCCGTGAATGGTTGATCGTGTTTACCATGGGCCGCCGTCGAAAACTAGCGCGTCTCAGCAGAACGCAGCGCACGATTCCGCCTATGCCCATCGGCATATCTCTTTAGCCGATTGGGCTGGGGCCTTGAAAATCCACACGACTTCTCGCTTTCGGCTGGCACCGGATTGTCGGCGGTGTCTTGTCATCTGTTTGCCTCGTCGATTGAGGTTGTGCTCCTATCGGCCTGTCCGGGGAAATCCAACCACTATCTCGCTCTGAACAAGATCGCAGCGAGTTTTCAGAATAGCGCTGCATCCTATTCATTACCGCATCAGGGTATTTACCGGGTATTTTGATAACGGCACTTCCAGTCCCCGATGTTGCGTCGCAGAATGTCCAGCGAGGCTTCTGATGTCTGTCCGGGAATCGGACAGTAAATCTGAGACGGTCTTTTCTGAAGGGAGTAAAAACGCAGTGAAATCAAGAAGATAGCATTTTTTTGCCGGCCTCTCCAGATCTGGCACGGGTTTCGCATTATAGGGACTGCGGAACTCAACCGACGCTACCCGGACATCGGGGGCAATGACTGCGAGATCAACGCTAGGAGACGGCACGATATGACGTTGCAAATCAACATCGATAACGGTGGGACGCTCACCGATATCTGTATATTGGATGACTCGACGGTCAGGAAGACCAAAGTCCTGACCACCCCATACGACCTGAGCAAGTGTTTTTTTGAGGGGCTGGAAAAGGCATCGGGCATTGTCTACGGAAAGCCGGACGTAAAGCGGCTGCTGGAAGAGGTGGACCTGATCCGCTATTCGACGACGCAGGGCACCAACGCCATCTGCGAACGCAAAGGGCCGCGGCTGGGGTTAATTGCCGATGCGAAAGCGCGCGATCTGCCGGTGCGTCTGGCCGAGCATGACCCGGATGTCTTCGAGGCGCTGGTCGGCGACCGCGTGGCTTTTCTCGATGCCTCGGCCGTGATGGGCGACCAGGCCGAGATCGACGTGGTCAAGGCAATTAACCACCTCACCGCGAACGGCGCGAACCGCCTGGTGGCGAGTTTCGGCGGTAGCAATTTCCTCGCGGTGGAAGACCGCTTCAAGAAGATTGCGTTGCGCAAGTATCCGCGGCACCTGCTGGGAGCCGTACCGATTCTGTACGGTAGCGATCTGACCTCCGACCATGACGTGGTGCGCCGCACCTGGACGGCGCTGATCAACTCGTTTCTCCATCCGGCGATGGAGGCGTTCCTGTTCAACGCCGAAAACCGCCTGCGCTCCTATCGGACGAAGAATCCGCTGCTGATCTTCCGCAATGACGGCGACGCCTCGCGAGTTGCCAAAACGGTAGCGATCAAGACCTACAGTTCCGGCCCGCGCGGTGGCATGGAAGGTGTTAAGGCTTTCTCGAAGCGCTACGGCTTCAATGACACCGTTTCAATCGACGTCGGCGGGACGACCACTGACATCGGCCAGTACCTGAATGGCGCGGTTGCCGAGGTACGCCGCGGCCACGTGGAGGGGATCAGTGTTTCGTTCCCACTGTGCGAGATCCTGAGCGCAGGGGCAGGCGGCAGCTCAATTTTCAAGGTTGTCAACGGCCGCATCGCCATCGGCCCCGAAAGCGTCGGCGCGGTGCCCGGCCCGGCCTGCTTCGGTCGTGGCGGCAAAGAGGCGACGATCACCGACGCCGGTTTGCTGTGCGGGTTGCTGGACCCGAAGTCATACTTCGGCGGCGATATGGCGCTCGATCTGGATCGCGCTGCGACTGCCATTTACATCAACATCGCCGAGCCGCTGCAGGTTAGTCCGGACGAGGCGATTCTGCAGATGGAGCACGCCTACGAAGAGAAGATCGCCGTCGAATTGCATCGGTTCACAACGATCTCGAAGGACACTGTGATGCTCGCCTTCGGCGGTGCTGGTCCGCTAAACGCCTGCGGTGTGGCGGAGAAGGCCGGTATTGATCAGGTGGCGATTCCGCAGATGGCAGCGGTGTTCAGCGCCTACGGCATCGGCGCCTGCGATATCTCGCAGCGTTACACGGTGACGCTGGGGGAGCACAGCACGGCTCGCCTGCAGGAGGTGCTCAACGCACTGGAGGTTAAGGCATCGCGTGACATGTTTGCCGAAGGCTGCGCTGCGGGATCCTACACGGTCGAGGCAAAGCTGGTGGCCGATTTGGGAGATGGGGAGGAGGCGGTGCAGTCGCTCGATGAGCCGCCGGTCTTTCCGACTGCATTCGCCAGAGCCCGCTCGGTTGAGCTGGAATTCAAGGCTGTCAAGGCGCTGCGTACCAATGCGTCCAGGACTGCCTCCTTCGCTAAGGCCAATCCTGCCCCGTCCGACGGGGTGCGCAACGTCCTCACGCGAGATAGGGGCCGCATTGACGTACCGGTCTACAAGTTGGCGCAATTGAAAGCCGGGGACTGGGCGAGCGGCCCGGCGATTCTCGAAGAAGACTATTTCACCTGTCGGGTGCTCGATGGCTGGGCATTCGCCATCAGCGATGCCGGCGATATTCTGCTTAACAGGAAGGGCTGAAGCCATGAAAGTGCTAATGACAGAGTATCTCCAGATCGATCTGGAGACCGAGAAATGGGAGTGCCGCGTCTGTGGGCATGTGATCGGACCGGCCAGCGAAAGCTACAAGGAAGGGCTGCTGGTGCATAACCGGGATCCGCGCGAGATCCACCCACCGATCATCGATCCCGAGAAATACCGCTTCACGTTCAGCCCCGATCCGGAGTGGGTGCGGATTCTCGAATATTGCTGCCCGGGCTGCGGCACGCAGGCCGAAGTCGAATATGCGATTCCTGGCCATCCGCCGCTGCACGACATGCAGCCGGACCTGCCCGCCCTGAAAGCACAGTGGGCGCGGCGCGGGGAAATGGGCGAGGCGGTGGTCGGTCCGGCCGTCGTGCCCGACCAGGGACACAACCACTGAACCCCTGCTGAACTGACTACCTGAACCGGCTCGGCGAGCCGAAGCGGAGGAGGTGTGCGCACCCGCCGCCGGGTCGGCGCACGCCGGTACCCATGAATTGAGGAGATAGCATGAGGCGAGTTTCTGTCGACATCGGTGGGACGTTCACCGATTGTTTCGTAGTCTGGGATGGCGAGTACATTGAAGCCAAGGCCCTGACCACCCATCACAATCTGGCGTTGGGATTCAACGAGGCGCTGGGCAAGGCCTGCAACGTGCTGGATCTGCAATTGGAGCAGATTCTGTCGCAGGTCGATTCGGTGCGCTACGCCACCACGCTGGGCACGAATGCGCTGATCGAGCACAAGGGCCCAAAGATCGGAATGCTGGTGACGGCTGGCTTTGAAGCCACGGTGCCACTTAGCCGGGCACGCGGCTATGGCGAAGGTCTGGACAACCTCGGCCAACAGGACATGCCCAACGCGCAGCGTCCAGACCCGCTGGTGCTGCCACACATGATCTGCGGTGTGCGCGAACGGGTAGATTTTCAGGGCAAGCTGGTGATGCCGCTGGACGAGGACGATGTACGCACGCAGATCCGCTTGCTGGTGGACAGGGGTGCCGAGATCATCGTTGTCGCTCTGGTCAATGCGGTGGTGAGCCCGACACACGAGCAGCGTATCGAGGAAATCCTGCTGGAGGAATACCCATCGCACCTGCTAGGCGCGATCCCTGTGATCTTGTCGCATCAGGTGGCGGGACGCAAGGGTGAGTACGTGCGCGCTACCTCGGCGATCGTCGATGGCTACCTGCACTCGACGATGTACCACGCGTTGTCGGCGTTGGAGCAGAACCTGCGCGCGCACCGCTATGAGAAGCCGATGCTGGTGATCCACAATTCCGGCGGTATGGCACAGTTGAACTCGACCGATGCGCTGCAGACCATCCACTCCGGCCCCGTCTCTGGCATAGGCGCGTCCGAGCACCTTGCGATGCAGGCCGGTCTGGGCAACGTCGTGGCCACCGACATGGGCGGCACCAGCTACGACATCGGCATCGTCGTTGACGGCGGCATCAAGCACTACGACTTCAACCCGGTGATCGACCGTTGGCTGGTGTCGGTGCCCATGGTGCACCTGGTGACGCTGGGCGCCGGCGGCGGCTCGATTGCCAGCTATGACCGCATGTACAACACCGTCAAGTGCGGTCCGGAATCGGCTGGCTCCGACCCCGGTCCTGCTTGCTATGATCGCGGCGGCATGCGGCCGACGGTGACGGACGCAGACCTTGTGTTGGGCTATCTGGACCCGAAAAACTACGCAGGCGGATCGATCCCGCTAAACCCGCGCCGTGCCAAGGCGGCAATCGAAGACACGCTCTGTGACGACCTCGACTGCTCGGTCATCGAAGCGGCGCTGTTAGTCCGCGAGAAGGTGGACGACAACATGGCAAACGGGTTGTTCACCGAGTTGCGCGCACGTGGCTACAACCCGAGAGACTTCACGATGCTGGCCTACGGCGGCAATGGCCCTCTGCACTGCTGTGGCATCGCACAGAATCTGGCTATCGACAAGATCCTGGCGCCGCCGCTCAGCTCAGTGTTCTCGGCGGTGGGCGCCGGCAACATGCATCAACTGCATATCCACGAGCAGTCGCTGTACATGGTCTTGTACGACTCAAACACCCGTCACCTGTTCGATGACTACGACCGCTTCAACAGCATCGTCACCGAGTTAAAGGAATTGGGCACGCAGGACTTGCTACGCCAAGGCGCTTCGCGCGAGGATATTTGCCACAACCTGGAACTGGACATGCGATACGGCAATCAGCTGGTGCAGACCACGGCGGTGATTCCCAATCATGAGGTGCATGGCCCTGGCGACGTGCTGGCACTGATTTCGCAGTTCTCAAATGATTACGGCAAGCGCTTCGGCGAGGGTTCGCAGGCACCCGAGGCGGGCATTCGCATCAACACCATCCGCGTGGCGGCCTTCGTGCGGCATGAAACGGTGCAGTTCGAGGACATCAAACCACTACCTCCCGAGCAGCGCATGGTGCCGCCGCCTCCGGCTAGCTCGCGAAAGTGCTACTTCGTGGGCCATCAGGGTTCGCTAGACACCCCGGTGTGGAACCGCGCCGACATCAAGCCGGGTGTGCAGATCTCGGGGCCGGCCGTTGTCGCTTCCGAGGTGACTACCTTCTTGGTCAACCCAGGATGGAATTTCGTCGCAGCGCGCCAGGGCGCCTCCTGGTTTCTGCGTGCCTGAGCGCGGCCGCAACGTCATCCAACACTCACAATTGCAGGACTGAACATGAGCGAACTTAATGTGCCGGTCAAGGCAAAGACGCCCAGCGCCGAGGAAGTGGCGCTGATCAAGAAATTTCTCAACGACACAACGCTGTTCCTCGGGCCCGACCCCGAGATTATGCAGAACCACGACCTAATGCCGCGCACGGCGGACGAGGACGTAGCCATCCAACAGGTCAGCGACGCCCACACTGTCGCCAAGATCCGCGACCGCATCCAGGCAGGCTGCGACGAGGGCTACGAGATGGTCGAGCAGATGGGCGCAGCACCCGGCGCCAAGTGGGGCGACGTGATCACCGGTGTGTATTCCGCCTCGGGCGATCTGGCGATTGCCAGTGCGGGCGGGGTGCTGATCTTCTCGGCACTGGTGCACCATCCGATCAAGTTCATCGTCAAGAACTGGATGAACGACCCGACTGTGGGCGTGCGCGAGGGCGACGGATTCATCCACAACGACTCACGCTACGGAAACGTCCACAATACCGACCAGAGCATGATCCTGCCCATCTTTCACGAAGGGAAGCTGGTATGCTGGGTCGCGTCCACGGTGCATGAGGGTGAGAACGGCGCCATTGAGCCCGGCGGCATGCCCTCGATGGCCGAGAGCCCTTGCGACGAGGGGCTGAAGATGTCGCCTTTTAAGGTGGTTGAAAACTATCAGATCAAGCGCGACATCCTGACCTTCCTGCAGAACTCTGTGCGCGAGCCCAAGCTGCAGTACGAGGATATGAAAGTCAAGCTCTTTGCCTGCCTGCGCATTAAGCAGCGCCTCGAGGAGACATTGAATACCGATGGCCCACAGGCTCTGGTTTCAACGCTGCGCCTGACAATGGAGAATGTCCGTGCCGAGGTCAAGCGCCGCATTAGCGAGTGGCCTGACATGACGGTGCGCACCTATATCATCCAGGACTCGACGCTGCGCGAGAACTGCGTGGTGAGAATCAATTGCCAGCTCACCAAGACTGGCGATAGGCTGATCTTCGACTTCCGAGGATCCAGCCCGGAATTCACCAATCGCGCCACCAACACGATCGTCGCCGGGCTCAAGGGTATGCTGGCACAGGTCTTCCTGTGCTATGTCTGGCCGGATCTGCCGCGCGGCCAGGCGGCGTTCGCGCCAATCGAGGTCATCACCGATCCGCATTCGATCGTCAACTGCTCGTATGCAGCGCCGAACTCGCAGAGCCTGATGTCGATCTTTACCGGCTTCACCGCCGGTCAACATGCGGTGGCCAAGTTCCTCTACAGCTGCCCGGAGAAGTACACCAAGGTTCATGCGCCAACCTTCAACATGATCAACACCTTCATCTGGGGTGGGGTCAGCCAGCACGGCGAGACGCTGGGCAATCTGTGCGCGGACCTGAATGGCATGGGCGCGGGTGCGACGGTCGATCGCGACGGCGAGCATGCGTTGGCGCCGATCTTCGCGACCATGGCAGACATCGGCGAGCAGGAACTGAATGAGGAGGAAGTGCCGTTCCTTCAACTCGTCTCGAAGAAGATGACGCGGGACGCCATCGCCCCCGGCAAGTACCGCGGTGGTCAGGGCTACACCATGATGGTGGCCACCAAGGACAGCGACCAGTGGGGCTTCATGACCGTTTGCCAGGGTGCCAAGATCCCGCCCATCCAGGGCCTGTTTGGTGGCTACGCCTGCGGCGCATATCCACTTTGCAAGGTGAAGGACGTCGATGTGTACGACGTACTGATGAACGAGCCGGAGAAGTTCAAGCACTCGATTGAGGAGATCATGAACGAGCAGCCGTTCGAGGGCGCAAGCTATACCACCCACCACATGGGAATGGGATTCGAGATATCCAAGCGAGGCGAGCTTTTCATGATCTCGCAAGGAGCAGGCGCCGGCTATGGCGACCTGCTGGAGCGTGACCCGGCTGGTGTCATCAAGGACATTGAGGACGGCCTGATCTCTCCGGGCGTAGCCGAGCGGCTCTACAAGGTGAAGTTCGACCCGGCGACACTGGCTATCAATCACGAGGCAACGCAGGCCGCGCGCGATGATGAGCGCAAGGCGCGTATCGCTCGCAGCGTGCCGTTCAAGGAATTCGTCAAGACGTGGAACCAGCCCAAGCCGCCGTCGCACATGCAGTATTTCGGCTGTTGGGGCGATGACGTGGACACGCTCTACGTTGGCAGCGCCGATAACACTCGCAGCGCAAGGGAGCCCAAGCCTAACTACATGCGCAATCCCAAGGACGTGCGCATCGAGGAGTTGGAAACCCGACTGGCCGTTGCCGGCGTGCTGAAGGACGCGAAGCAATGAGCACGCCATTCGCCGAGTTGTTGCCGCGCTCGGCGGGCAGTAGCGCGATCCGTGTGTGGCTGAAATCCTCGGCCTACACGAAGCGCCTGCTGCTCGGCGCGGACGATGCGGACCCGTGGGGAAGTGCCGCGGGCTTCCTGGCCTACTTCTCACAAGCACACGGCCTGCTGAAGCCGGACGTGGCGGTTATCGAGGTCGGTGATCTCTTCGAAGCCTGGAGCAGGCGCGAGGGCGGGCTCGCGGCTCGACTTGGAAGCCGTCGCCGGCCGGCGACGGCGCTGCGCAAGCTGCTGGAGCCCGCGGCACCCAAGGCAGTGCTGGCTGAAGTGGTAGAGGCGGTGCTGGCGCACTTGCGTGGGCAGACGCCGCTCGTGTTGGCGATGCCATCGCCGCGCGCGTGGCTGATGCATACCAACCGGCTGGCCGGTGGCGCCGACGAAGACCTCGACCTCGACCTCGATTCCGTTGAGGATGCGGCGATGTACGTGGCCGACCTGATCCGCTCGGTCTCGACCTTCCCGATCTCGGGCCTGCTGCTGGAGGAGCAGGCGGATGACAGAGACCTCGGGTCGGACTTTGTCGAGCCTTACCGGTCGGTGATCAACGTTGCGCGGCACTATCGCTGGTCGGTGGCGCTGCGGCTGCCCGTTTTTGCCCAGGTGCCGGCCGAGGCGATGGCCGGGCTCGACGCGGTGATCGCCGGGGCTGGAGGCTATGACGGCTCACTTCCGTTCGGAAGCGACATCAGTGCGGCGTTTGCGGCCGGACAGGCCATTGCACCGGCTCCGACCGGACAATTCCAATTCGTTGAGATCGCGCCGGGGCTGCGACCCGAGGCGGTGCTTGAGATGTTGGCGCGTCTGCGAGCCCTTTCGGCGTGATGCTGTTCATGCCGTGCCAGTTATCAACGAAGGCGCCCGCAGGAGCGGGGCGGCTTCGTCCTGCGAATGCATTCGGGCTGCATCCACAGGCGTGTCATAGTCGGCGGCATGCTGCCGATTCTGGCGCTGACACTGGCAGCAGTGCTGGCCGGCACTGGACAGCCGTTGGTGGATGGAGGTGTGCTGGTCTGCCTGATGCTGGCCACGGTCCGATTGATCTATTTGGCGGGGGGGCTAGTCCCCCTGTCTAAGACGTTACTCCAGCCAGGGATCGTACCTGCGTTGACATCCCGCTTTTCAGGAGGGTTTTCGATGAATCTCATTTCCGCCACGCCGCCCGTAGCGGGCAAGGTCCCTGTCGATCGCATTCCGGTCAGCCTGCTCACCGGCTTCCTGGGCGCGGGCAAGACCACTTTGCTGAACCATTGGGTCCACCAGCCAGGCATGGCTGGCGTGGCTGTACTGGTCAACGAGTTCGGCGAGGTCGGCATCGATCATCACCTTGTCGACGCCGTCAGCGACCGGATGTTGCTGCTCGACTCGGGCTGCCTATGTTGCAATATGCAGGGAGATCTGGTCGCCGCGCTGAAGAGCCTGTTCACGCGTGTCGCCCGCCGCGAGATTGCGCCGATCACGCGTGTAGTGATCGAGACCACCGGTCTTGCGGACCCGGTGCCGGTGCTCTACACACTGATGGAAGAGCCCTTTGTCTGTGCGCGTTATGTGTGCGCTGAGGTCATCACGGCGATCTCGGCGACCCATGGGCTGGAGCAGTTGCACGAATACGCCGAGAGTCGGCGACAGATCATGGCAGCCGACCGGGTGCTGATCACCAAATGCGACCAGGCGTCTACGGCGGAACTGGGGCGGCTTGAGGAGGAGTTGCAGTCGCTAAACCCACAGGCGAGCCGTGTTCAGGTGCGTCACGGTGTTGCCGATCTTGGCGTGTTACTGTCATCCACCGGTGTCTACGGTCGCACCGACCTGGCACCTAGTTTGCAGGCGTGGCTGGGCGCCGAGATTGCGCGCCAGAGCGAGGCCGCAGGGGGTATCAGTGGCGGTGAGGTGCCCAGATCAGGACGCTATCTGCCTCAAGCGCACAAGCGCGGACGCCATAGTGCCCATGTTCACAGCTTCGTCATCACTTTCGACCGGCCAGTGCCGTGGTTCGGCTTCGCGGTCGCGATGGGGCAGATCCTGCGCCGGCATGGTGCTGCGTTGCTGCGTGCCAAAGGCTTGATGTGCGTGGCAGGCGATGCGCACCCCCGGGTCGTACAGTGCGTGCAGGACGTGGCCTATCCGCCGGTGCGCTTGCGGGCCTGGCCGCACGAAAGGCCGTTTGAGGATGGTCGCGGGCGGCTAGTCTTCATCGTCCGGAATCTCGCTTCGGCGCAGATTGAGGCGATCCGCGCCACGTTCGCCGACCTGCCCAGTGACATCGCCGCGCTACGCGCAAGTGTCGCCGACTGGGAGCTGCCGACACGCTGCTGGCTCTCGCAGCGTGTACCGATGATTGCATCTTCGACGGTGCAGCATGACGCATGGCTGATCCAGCCACGGCACTTCCGTACCCTGACCAACGACCGCTGAAGGGAACCGTATGGGTGTATCCAACGAGGACAGTGGACCGTGGCCGGTCCGCAGTCCGGGCGAGGATGAGATGGAGTCGCTGATCATCCAGGTCAAGTGGCCGGCAAAGGGCTGGCGTGCATTTGCTGCCGAGGCCGATGCGGTCTGCGTCGGGCAGAGCAGCGGGGGGCCTCGCCCCCGGACAGAATCTGCTCGTCGCTGATACTGCGGGTCGCCCCTTGAGCTGAATGGGCGCTCGGCGGCCCGTTCGGAAGTCCCGATGCAACTGGCCCCGAGGTTGCATTCGCCCTAGGCAACGCTTCAAATGTGTGCGAAAGCGGCACCATCGCCTGCCGCTCCTCGCTTGGGACAACGCCGCGCACCGGCACGTGAAACTGGACTGCGCCTGGCAACTGAAATTGTGGAGATGAGAGATGACACGTGAAGTGGTGGTGGTGAGCGGCGTGCGGACCGCGATCGGTACCTTCGGCGGCAGCCTGAAGGATCTTTCCCCGACCCAGATGGGTGCCATGGTGGTGCGTGAAGCACTGGCCCGCGCCCAGGTCAGCGGTGACGATGTCGGCCATGTGGTGTTTGGCAACGTGATCCAGACCGAACCACGGGATATGTACCTCGGCCGGGTGGCGGCAGTGGAGGGCGGCGTCACCATCGACGCGCCGGCACTGACCGTCAACCGCCTGTGCGGCTCGGGCCTGCAGGCCATCGTGAGCGCGGCGCAGTCCATCCTGCTGGGCGATACCGACGTGGCCATCGGCGGCGGGGCGGAAAGCATGAGCCGTGCGCCGTACCTGGCGCAGTCGGCACGCTGGGGGGCGCGCATGGGCGACGCCAAGATGCTCGACATGATGCTGGGCGCGCTGCACGATCCCTTCCATGGCATCCACATGGGCGTCACCGCCGAGAACGTGGCCAAGGAATACGACATCAGCCGCATCCAGCAGGACGAGGCCGCGCTGGAGTCGCATCGCCGTGCGTCGGCGGCGATCCGCGCCGGTCACTTCAAGGACCAGATCCTGCCGGTCACGCTGAAGGGCCGCAAGGGCGACGTCACCTTCGACACCGACGAGCACGTGCGCCACGACGCGGTCATGGAGGACATGTCCAAGCTCAAGCCGGTCTTCGTCAAGGAGAATGGCACGGTTACCGCGGGCAATGCCTCGGGCCTGAACGACGCCGCCGCCGCCGTGGTCCTGATGGAGCGTGCCGAGGCCGAGAAACGCGGCCTCAAGCCGCTGGCCCGCCTGGTCTCCTACGCGCATGCCGGCGTCGATCCCAAGACCATGGGCATCGGCCCGGTGCCGGCCACGAAGAAGGCGCTGGAACGCGCTGGCCTGACCGTGGCCGACCTCGACGTGATCGAAGCCAACGAGGCCTTTGCCGCACAGGCCTGCGCCGTCACCAAGGCGCTCGGGCTGGAT